>JAHFGF010000045.1 GCA_023247595.1 Candidatus Omnitrophota bacterium | reverse complement strand
GGAAGCTGACAAAGTGGATACGGCGAGAGAATTGTTGGCCGAAGCGAAGGCCAAAGGGGTTGAGATTTCCTTGACCACAGATTTTGTGATCGCGCCGAATTTCCAGTCGGATGAAGCCAAGGTTGTTGATGAAATTCCGGATGGCTGGGAAAGTTTGGATGTTGGTCCCAAAACCCGTACAGCATACAAAGCTATTTTGGCTAAATCTAAAACCATTGTTTGGAACGGACCTTTAGGCGTGTTTGAACGCGATGCCTATGCTCAAGGAACGCGTGAGATCGCCGAGTATTTAGCGACGCTTAAGGATGTTGTTGTCATCATCGGCGGCGGTGATTCCGCGGCGGCTGTTGCCAAATTTAATCTCGAAGACAAAATGACTCACATTTCAACCGGCGGCGGCGCTTCGTTGGAATTTCTTGAAGGCAAGGAACTTCCCGGGATTGCCGCGTTAAATGACAAAACCAAGGCGGGTGCCCATGCGTAAAATCATCATTGCCGGAAATTGGAAATTGAATAAGACATCGATGGAAGCCATTGAGTTGGCTAATGCCATTAAACGTGGATTAGTCGACATTAACGCTGTCGATATAGTGGTGTGTCCTCCATTTACCGCGTTGTTTGATGTAAAAGAAGTGTTGCTTGAGTCAAACATCGTATTGGGTGCGCAGAATGTTTTTTGGGAAGATGCGGGTGCTTTTACAGGCGAAGTATCTGCCCCTATGCTTAAAGAAATTGAAGTCAAATACGTGATCATCGGCCATTCCGAACGCCGGCAGTTTTTCGGCGAAACCAATCAAACCGTGAACAAACGTATCAAAGCGGCTTTAAAACATAAACTAATTCCCATTGTCTGCGTCGGCGAAAATCTTCAGGAACGTGAAGCGAACAAAACGTTTGATGTGATTCGCGATCATGTGGAAGGATCGCTGGCGGGTTTGTCCAAAGAAGAGATCAAAGGATTGGTCATTGCTTACGAACCTGTTTGGGCGATTGGAACTGGCAAGACCGCAACCGCTCAGCAAGCGCAGGAAGTGCATCAGTATATCCGCAGCTTATTAGAGAAGCTGGCTGGGCGTGAGGTCGCGCAAGCGGTGCGCATCCAATATGGCGGCAGCGTCAAGCCCGAGAACACCGTTGAGTTGATGAGTCAGGAAGATATCGACGGGGCTTTGGTCGGCGGTGCGAGTTTGCAGTCCGATTCATTTGCCGCGATTGTTAAAAATAGTGTTACCGTAGCAACGAAATAGAACAATTAACGCTGATTGAAATAAATAGAAATTCGTAGAAATCAGGAAATTGGTTGAGTTGTCGGCATAATACCCAACGATCAAATTTCCATTCATTTTCCAATTTCCATCTATTTCAATTGCTACCAGGAGAGACGTAATGATGACATTTATTTTAGTGATCCATTCGATCGCATGTATTCTTTTAGTGTTGACGGTCTTAATGCAGGCCGGACGCGGCGGCGGTTTGACGGAAAGTTTTTCATCCGCTGAAAATGTATTCGGGGCGCAAACCAGCGCCTTCATGGTCAGAGCGACTTCGATATTAGCAGCAGTCTTTTTTGTCACTTCGCTTTCCTTGGCGTTTTTATCTTCAAAACAGGACCGCTCCTTGATGGCAAATAAAGCGGTATCCAAACAAGCGGTTCAATCGAATTTGGATAAGACTCAAAAGGCAGCCAATCAAAAGCTCGAGGCTGTTATGCCGGCGGTTGAGTCCAATGATGCAAAGATCGATGCCCAGGCCGTGCCTGCTGTCGTAAACGCCCAAAAGTAATTCCAATATCTGAGGACATAATCGGTGAGGCATATCGATCGCCTTAAAATCCGACTCGTTTTTATTGTTCCCTTCCTGATTTCCTTCCTTTTTGTTTCTATGGCCTTTGCGGGATCGCCCAAACATGGCGGACGCATGGTGCTATCCACAACGTCAGACCCTAAATCATTTAATGACATGGTTGCCAAGGAAACTTCCACGACGATGATTACGGGATTTTTGTTTGAGGGGTTGACCCGCATGAATGTGGAAACTCTGCAAGTGGAGCCGAATTTAGCGCAGCGCTGGACGGTGTCCAAAGACGGATTAACGTGGGTATTTGATTTGCGCAGGGATGTCCGCTGGAGCGACGGAGTTGCGTTCACCGCGGATGATGTTTTGTTTACCTTCAATGATCTTATTTATAATCCGCAGGTTGCCAATTCTTCCCGCGATGTGTTCACTATTGACGGTAAGCCTTTTAAAGTAGAGAAGATGGATGATTATACCGTTCGTTTTATCCTGCCTGTTAAATTCGCGCCGTTTCTTAAAGGGATGACCCAATCCGTTCTGCCCAAACATAAACTTGAGAAGTCTGTCAGCGACGGTAAATTTAATTTTACCTGGGGAATTGACACCGACCCTCATGACATTGTGGGTCAAGGCGCTTTTGTGCTCGACCAATATCATCCCGGTGAAAGGGTTGTGTTAAAAAGAAATCCCTATTATTGGAAGAAATCAAAAGAGGGGGATTCTCTGCCGTATTTAAATGAAATGATGATTCTTATCGTGCCCAGCAGTGATGTGGAACTTTTGAAGTTTATGGAAGGAAGCTTGGATTATTATGATGTCCGCGGCATGGATTACGCGCTATTAAAACCGTTGGAATCAAAAAAAGATTTTACGGTTTATGATATGGGTCCGTCGATGGGTAGCAGCTTTTTGGTTTTTAATTTGAATCCGCGTCAAGATGAGAAATCAAAAAAGGCCTATGTGGACCCCATAAAATTGTCTTGGTTTAATGATATTCATTTTCGCCAAGCGGTTGCCCATGCGATTGACCGGGAACAGATGACAAAAATTGTTTTCAACGGCCTGGGTTATCCTCAAATGTCCCCGATTAGTCCGGCGGATGTTTTTTTCTATAATCCGCACGTCACTTCCTACACGTATGATTTGTCTAAGGCCCGGGAGATTCTCACCAAGGCCGGATATACAGATAAAAACGGCGATGGTTTTATTGAAGACCCTCAAGGGCGCAAGATTGAATTTAATCTGGCAACCAACGCCGATAGTCCGGAGCGTATGGATATCGCGTCCATTATCCGTCAGGACCTTGAGCATCTGGGCATGGATGTCCGGCTTTCACCGGTTGAATTTAATACGCTGGTCGGGAAAATGACATCCACCTATGATTGGGATGTGGTTGTCCTTAGTTTAACCGGCGGGATTGAACCGCATTTTGGAAAAAATGTTTGGTCTTCCGACGGGCAGCTGCACATGTGGAATCCCAGGCAGGAAAGTCCAGCCACTGATTGGGAAAAGCGGATTGACCAACTATTCTCTCAAGGTGTTCAGGAACTTAACGAAGAGAAACGAAAAATTATCTATGACGAATTTCAGCAGATTGTTTCCGACAATCTGCCGGTCATTTACACCGTCTTAAGCGCGCGCATGGTTGCGGTCAGCAATAAATTCGGAAATTTAAGGCCGTCGAGTTATGGCGGGATTTTGCATAATATAGAGGAAATTTATCTTTTAAAATAGGTTGGTTTTGTGATCCGCATCATCATTCAAAGATTTCTCATATTTATTCCCATGCTTTTGGGGATTACGTTTCTTTCATTTGCCTTGATGCGTATGACGCCGGGCAATTATCTGGATACGATGCGTTTGGATCCGCAGATTTCACCGGAAACGATTGAGCGTTACCAAAAATTGTATCAGCTCGACAAACCTATGCCGGAACAATATTGGCATTGGGTCAAAAATGTGTGCCGGTTGGAATTTGGTTTTTCATTTCATTACAACGTGCCGGTTGCGCATCTTATCGGCGGGAGGATGTTGAACACATTGATTTTGGCTCTCGCCTCTTTTTTGGTCACTTGGCTGATCGCTCTTCCGTTGGGAATTTGGGCGGCGGTTCATCGCAATCAATGGCAGGACCGGCTGGTTCAATTTTTTTCATACGTGTTTTTGTCCTTACCGGCTTTTTTTCTGACGATGTTATTTCTCTATTGGGCGAGTCAGGCGGACATTCTTCCATTGGGTGGGATGCGCAGTCCTGGATATGATGACATGTTTTTTGCGCAGCAGGTCTGGGATCTTATTAAGCACTTGGCTATTCCGGTCGCTGCATTATCTTTAGGCAGTATCGGGGCTTTGCAGAAGATCATGCGGGGAAATATGCTCGAGGTTTTGGGCCAGCAATATATTTTGACGGCGAGGGCCAAAGGTTTGCCGGAGAATCGTGTGATTTATGTTCATGCGCTTCGAAACGCCATTAATCCGCTCATTACCTTATTAGGCTATGAATTTTCCGCTTTGCTAAGCGGTGCGGCGCTGACGGAGATCATCTGCAGTTGGCCTGGGCTGGGATCTTTAATGCTCACTGCTGTCAGGGCTAAAGATATTTATTTGGTTATGGCAAGCATGCTTATGGGATCGGTTATGTTTATCATCGGAAATTTGTTGGCAGATTTAGCCTTGATTAAGGCGGATCCGCGAATTCAATATGACAAACGAAATTAAATCCATCAGCGAGTTTCAACTGCATTTGAGGAATTTTAGCCGCAACAGGATTGCGGTTATGTCCTTGTGGGTTTTAGCTGTTCTTTATGTTTCGGCAATCTTTGCCGATTTTATCGCGCCGTATTCTTATAAGGATGAAAACCGGCAGTTTTCCTATTGTCCGCCATCGACGATTCATTGGGTTAGAGATGGGCAGATGGTTTGGCCGTATCTGCATCCAGTTGAGTTATCCTATAATCAATGGCATGCGCGTGAGTATACAACGGATACGAGCAAAATTTATCCGGTGCAGTTTTTAGCCAAAGGTGCAGTTTACAAATGGCTAGGGTTGGTTACGACAGACAGGCATTTATTTGGTGTTGATAAAAATGCTAGACTGTATTTGTTCGGCGCTGATTCCAGGGGCCGTGATATTTTTTCTAGGATTTTATACGGTGCGCGGGTGTCGTTATCCATCGGCATCATTGGCGTTGCTATTTCATTTGCGCTTGGACTTTTGGTCGGCGGGATTGCGGGGTATTTCGGAGGATGGGTTGACAATTTATTAATGCGGTTCTGTGAGATGCTCATGATGGTACCGGGTTTTTATTTGCTTTTGGCTTTTCGTTCCGCGGTTCCGGATAATTTCACGTCCTTACAGACATATCTTGCTATCGTGGTAATTTTTTCCATGATCGGCTGGCCGTCTTTGGCCCGCATCATTCGAGGCATGTGTCTGTCTTTGCGGGAAAGAGAATATGTGTTAGCCGCAAGATCCATGGGCGTGTCTCGCCTGAGAATTATTTTGAGCCATCTTCTGCCGCACACCGCTTCATACACAATTTTTGCGGTTATGCTGTCCATTCCAGGATATATCCTCGGAGAATCTAGTTTGAGTTTGATAGGTTTAGGCATTCAGGATCCGTATGCCAGCTGGGGGAATATGCTGACGGACGCCATGAGTATTGTCCGCATTCAGGTGGCGCCTTGGATTTTGATTCCGGCGTTTTTTATTTTTGTAACGGTTTTATGTTTTAACATCATCGGCGACGCCTTACGGGATACTCTTGACCCAATGTTAAAGTCGGTCGGGAAGGCGAAATGAAAAGCGAACAGCTTTTACATGTTGAAGGTTTGACGGTGTCAACTGTTGAAAATCCGCAGAACACCATTATCCGTGATGTGACATTTTCTGTCGCGCCTGAAAGCATTGTGGCTTTGGTTGGCGGTTCGGGAAGCGGTAAAACAACGACGGGATTAAGCATTCTGCAGTTATTGTCTCCGGCTTTGAATATTGACCGTGGAAAGATTTGGTTTAAAGGTGAAGATCTTTTATCTTATGACAGAAAAAAAATGAACACCGTGAGGGGAAGAAAAATCGGTATGATTTTTCAGGATCCTTTGCAGGCTTTCAATCCGGTTTTTACAATTGGTTTTCAAGTTTCGGAAGTGATGCGTTGGCATACATCAGTTCCCAGAGATGGAATTCAAGGAAAGGTGCTTGAGCTTTTTGCTCAGGTTGGATTAGATGATCCGGCTCGGGTGTATCGTAGTTATCCGCATCAGTTGAGCGGCGGCATGCGGCAAAGGGCGATGATTGCGCATGCGATTGCGGCTGAGCCATCTTTGCTGATTGCTGATGAACCGACGAGCAGTTTGGATGTTACCCTTCAGGCAAAGATTTTGGAGCTTTTTAAGAAGTTGAAAAATGTTTATCAATTTTCCATTATTTTAATCACGCATGACTTGGGTGTTGTTGCTCATGTGGCTGATGAAATGATTGTGCTGCATCAAGGGGCGGTGGTGGAGGCGGGGCCGACCAAGGATTTGACGGCGCATCCGCGGCATGTTTACACCCGGCAATTAATAAGGACGATGATCGATTGATGCTTTGCCAATTAAAGAATGTCAAAAAATATTTTTCTGTTCAAAGCCCTGCGCGTCAAACAATCAAAGCGGTAGACGGGGTTGACGTTTCTATAAACGAGGGGGAAGTTTTTTCTGTTGTCGGAGAATCCGGAAGCGGTAAAACAACGCTTGGACGTATTCTGGCCGATTTGTACCGTCCGGATTCAGGAGAAGTTTTATTTGAGGGAAGAAACATCCACAGCATGAACAGGTTGGATTATCGGCGCTATCGACGCGGTGTTCAAATTGTCTTTCAAGATCCCTACAGCAGTTTGGACCCGCGGTATAATGTGCAGCGCATTTTGCTCGAGGCTTTTACCTTGCAGGATAAAATGGATAAAGCTATCCAATATGAACAAATGGCCGAGTCGTTGCGGGCGGTTGATTTATCTTCGGATGTTTTACTGCGGTATCCGCACGAATTCAGCGGCGGTGAACGTCAAAGGATTGCCATCGCGCGTGCTGTTTTATGCCGTCCGAAATTGGTTATATTAGATGAAGCGGTGTCGTCATTGGATGTCCTTGTGCAAGATCAGATTTTAAAACTTTTGGACGCGCTGCAGGCCCAGTTTGGATTGACTTATTTTTTTATTTCCCATAATCTGCGTGTGGTCAGAAAAATCTCTGATAAAATAGCGGTCATGTATAAGGGGAGGATTGTTGAGTCCGGCCCCGTGCACGAATTAATGGACAATCCCCAGCACCCGTACACGAAAGAGCTGTTAACGGCCGCGGTTGAGTACAAGGTTTCTCGACGCGCGCGGGATTGGTTCATGCCGTTAAGTCAGGAAGGCCGAATGGTCAGTCCGGATCATTGGGTGATGAACATTGTTGAATCAAAGGAGTGATGGTGAGCGATTTTTTTTATAGAACGTTAAGCCGTATCACAGGATATTTCACGATAGGTATCATGTTCGGGCTGTACGCCCTTTCGGCCAGCGTCGAGATAAAAGATCTGGATTTATGGCTCCACTTAAAAGTAGGGAAGTTTATCATCGAACACGGATTTGTTCCGCAGTTCGATGTTTTGTCTAATTCGATTGCCGGAAAGCCGTGGATCAATCATGAATGGCTTTTTCAGGTCATTGTTTATTCCATTAAAAATATGTGGGGATTTGAAGGTCTCGTAACCATGCAGATGGTTATTGTTTTATTGACCATATCCATCCTGATGTTTCTGGGTTATAGCGAAAGGCGTCAGGCGCTGATTGTTTTTACCCTTTTGCTGGTTCTTTTTAATTATCAAATGCGGTTTACCATCCGTCCGGATATTTACAGTCTTTTGTTTTTCGCGTTTTATATGCAATTGCTGTCGACAAAGCTGCATGAGCGCTGGTGCGTTCCGGTTATTTTTTTGGCGCAGGTTCTTTGGAGTAATATTCACGGCTTTTTCTTTTTCGGCCCGGTGTTTGTTTCGATGGCGGTGTTGGCGGAATTTATGAAACGCAACCTGCCTCTGCCTTGGGAATGGAACAGCGTGGGAAGATTAACCGATGAAGAATATAAAAGGCTTCAGACGATTTGGTTTGTTGTGATTGGCGCATGCCTTATCAATCCCTGTTTTATTGAGGGCGCGATTTATCCTATTAAAGTTTTAATGAACATGTCCGGTGACAATAAAATTTTCTTTAAACATATCGTTGAGCTTCAGCGGCCGGTGACTTCTTTGAAAGAGTTTTTCTCGCCCGGAGATTATCTGCACTACCGCTTATTGATTATTATTTCTTTTTTAAGTTTTATTTTTAACCGCCGCAGGATTGATATCGGGGCGTTGCTTTTTTGGCTGGCATTTCTGGCTTTCTCGCTGTCAGCATCGAGAAATTTGGTGTTTTTCTCATTTGCCGCCTTTCTGGTTATTATGGTCAATTTGCAATCATTAAAAATGGATGACATTGTTCCTTTGAGATTCACGCATGAACGTTTTAAACATATCAGCGTTATTTTTGCTAAGTTGGGTTTAATTCTTTGGATGATTAATTACGGCGCTGGGTTTATGAACAACGGCTACTTTAATTTTGATACTTTTGAGCGGAAAAGTGAATTTGAAGGTGTTTCATTAAGAAATTTTCCTTATAAAGCAGTTGATTTTTTGGTTAACAACAATATCAAGGGTAATTTCTTCAACGATTTTAATTCGGGCGCTTATTTAATCGGCCGGACATATCCCAACATCAAACCGTTTATCGACGGCAGAACAGAAGTTTATGGGTCGGGCTTTTTCATCAATCAATATCTCAAAATATGGGGGGAAGGCGATTCAAAGTTTTTTGATATGCTCGCAGAGAAGTATCGGTTTAGCGGCGTTTTTTTAAATTTTAATGTTCACCAAGCCCCCGAGAAAACAGCCAAAATTTTTATTAAAAAGAAGGAATGGGTTCCGGTTTATTTTGACCGGGACGCGATGATTCTGCTTAAGGACATTCCCCAGAATAAAGCCGTCATTGACCGTTACCGCATTGATTTTAAAACCTGGACGCCTCCCGATCCTGATTTAAAGAAATTAGGTTCCAAGCCCATTAACCCGACGCCGCAAATCAATCGCGCCTATACTTTATTTGCCTTTGAGCAATATGATTTGGCATTAAAAGAAGCGCAATCGGCCGCGTTGGTGGCTCCGCAGAATGTGGAGATTTATAAATTGCGCGGAAAAATTTATGAAGCGCAAAAAAATTATCAGCAGGCATTTATCAATTACAGGATCGCAGCTAGTATGTTTCCGTCGGATGTCAATCTGCGCGGGAAATTGGGTTTGGCCTACGAAAATATCGGGGATTATCAAGACGCGATTGGTCAATTTGAAAAAATTCTTAAAAATAATCCGAGTGATTCCTTGGCTTATTACTCGCTTTCCCGATTGTATGCCCGTTTAGGGAAAATTGAAAAGGCCCGAGAATTATTGCGAAAAGCCATCGTGCTGGCTCCCGAGAATGCCGTTGAACTCATTAAAGTTGGTGATATCATGTACCAGCAAAAACAGTATGAGCGCGCGCTTGCTATTTATAAGAAGGCATTGTACGGCGGACAAGAGTTGAGCAAAACGCATTATAAAATAGGCCTTGCGTCTTTGGTTCAGCGGCATTATGAAGAGGCGATAATGCATTTTAAAAAATCTGTCGACGCTGAGCCGAACAACGAATATGCAAAGAAAGCATCAGGCAAATTAGCAAAGCTTTCAACTCTTAAACTGCAAAAAAGTAAAAAATAAAAAGGAAGTCGTATGCGTGATGTCTTGACATTTATTTTAGCCGGCGGAAAAGGGGAGAGGTTAAATCCGTTGACGCGTGATAGAGCAAAGCCAGCAGTTCCCTTCGGCGGCATTTATCGCATTATTGATTTTACGCTCAGCAACTGCGTCAACTCCGGTTTGCGCCGCATTTTTTTATTAACCCAATATAAATCCTTTTCCCTCCAGCGCCATTTGTTGGAAGGCTGGAACATTTATTCCAATCAACTGGGAGAATTTATTGATATCATTCCCGCCCAGCAGCGCATCGGCGCGGATTGGTACAAAGGAACGGCGGATGCCATCTACCAGAATATTTATACCATTGAAGATTATAATCCGAAGCTTATTTTGATTCTCGCCGGCGATCACATCTATAAAATGGATTATCGAAAATTGATTGATTATCATCTGGAGCGCGGGGCGGATATGACGGTTGGGTGTATCCGGATGCCGAAAGAGGAGTCTGTTAATTTCGGAATTATAGAAGTGGACGCTAACAACCAGGTTTCCGGATTTCAGGAAAAACCCCAGAACCCCAAGACCATTCCGGGCATGCCGGATCAAATTTATGGATCGATGGGCATTTATCTTTTTAACGCGGAAGTGCTGCTCAAGGAACTCGAGTTTGATGCGAAGCATCCTGATTCCGGACATGATTTCGGCAAGAACATT
>JAHFGF010000200.1 GCA_023247595.1 Candidatus Omnitrophota bacterium | reverse complement strand
CTTTGCTAAAATGAAAAATTTTCATCGAAGCTTCAAAGGCTTTATTATAAACAATTAAATCCTGAACGCTTTTTATCTGTTTATTAACGTTATCCATAAACCCTCCTTAATGTCAATCAAAGGTGGTTTTTGAATGACGTTACAATTATTTTTTTCTTCCCTCTTCTATCTTCCCTCTTCCTTCTTAAATATAGCGCTCCCCACGCGCAGCATATTCGATCCTTCTTCAATCGCAATCTTGTAATCCGAACTCATTCCCATGGAAAGATAGTTCATCTGGACTGAAGAATGTCCTGAAAAATTCTTGATGATTTCTCCACGGATCGCGCGCAAGTCGGCAAATGCTCGACGGATAATTCCTTGATCTTCAGTATACGGCGCCATGGCCATAAGGCCCAAAACCCTCACGCGGGTTAAACGGCTTACGGCTTCAACCAACGGCATCGCGTCATTCTTTGACGCACCAAATTTTTGCGGTTCCTCGGCGGTATTAAATTGCAGAAGGATATCGACTTTTTTATCCAATTTGACAGCTTGCTTTTCAATTTCCTGGGCCAATTTCGAACTATCCACTGATTGAATCAAATCACAAACTTGAATCGCATCTTTAGCCTTGTTGGACTGCAAATGGCCGATGAGATGACGCTTGATATGAGGATTGGCCTGCGCCAATTGAGGAAATTTTTTCTCGGCTTCCTGAACACGATTTTCCGCGACATCAGCCAATCCAGCGTCAATCGCTTGCTGAATCGTTTCCAACGGAACAAATTTGGTGACACCCACCAGAGTTATTTCCTCCGGTTTACGGCCTGCCGAACGGCACGCCTGGGCAAAATCTTCTCTCAAACGTGATAAGTTATCCTTAATCATGCCCCATAAAGTATCATAAATGATATTTAGCGTCAATTGGTTATCAGCGCTTTAAATGGCGATTTTCTCACTTAGCAGCACCCAGAAGCTCCTGAACTTTTTCCACTAATTGTTCGAGCCTCAAGGGTTTTAAAAGGTAGGCTTTGATACCGTGGCGGGCAAAAATAGGATTATTTTCCGCGTAAGCCGTCACCACAATGACCGGTGTCGCGGCCAGGGTTGAATTAGGGTGCTTGCGCAATTCCGTCAGAAAAACATATCCGTTCATTCTCGGCATCTGCACATCGAGGACAATGAGATCGGGCTTTTCAGCATTTAATTGCTCCAGCGCTTCCTGTCCGTCATAAGCGCACACGGCTTTAAAACCCAAAGATTCTAATTTCCGTTTGGCAATATCAACCACGACTGTTTCATCATCAACCAGAAGCACCGTTTTCATCATGAACACTCCTTAACGCGGGGTAGGATTGGGCCCTAAAATTTCCTGAATCTTGGACAACACCAAATCGATGTTCAAAGGTTTAATCAAATATCCGCGGACACCATGCCGTTTAAAAATCGGCCCCAGCTCTTCATGGGCGGTCAGGACAATAACGGGAATGCGCGGATTATAATTTTTTTTGGCGAGTTCACCAACAAAGGTATAGCCATTCATTTTCGGCATTTCGACGTCGAGGAGAATCAGATCGGGTTTGGTTTTTTCAAGCGCGGCCAGAGCTTCTTCGCCATTGGATGCGGTTACAGTAACGTATCCCTTCTCTGCGACCTGCTTTTGGGCGAGTGTACGGGCGACGGGTTCGTCATCAACAATTAAAATAGTATGAGGCACATCTAACTCCGTTATTATGGACTATTTTTAACTCTGATAGAATCAGGGTTTCCAATGGTTGACCCAGGTACACAAGGCAATCCGAGCAAAGCCATTGCTGCGTTAGCAACATCTCCGTTACGGATAGGCTGAAATTTATCGTCGTATGGCACTTGTTTATCTAACGGATTTTGCCTAATGCCTTCATTCATTTTATACAAATCCATGCCGCTGGCAATACCTTTTCCCCAAATTATCAAAGGAATACGGTAATGTTCCATTTTTGTATTATCTTGGTGATTTAATTCCGATCCGCCGTGATCAGATGTCACGATCACAACAGTCGACTGCGCCAGCCGAGGATCCTGTCGAATTTTTTTCAAAATCGAAGCTATGTATCGGTCCGTCTTAGCGAGCGCGGACAAATACGAGGAATTTCTTTTGAGGCTCCAGCCACGACGATGCCCAGCCTTATCGGTATCAGAAAAATGAATCAGGGTTAACTGCGCAAGGCCTGTCTTAAACATTTTCATGACTTCACGATAAACCCGTTCATCCTTCTCAGTAATATATTGAATATCAATCTTTGACTTTTGCCCGTTATCTAAATTCGTACCATAGGAATTTAGAAACACTTGAAATTTTTTCTTGGAAGCAAAAAACGCTGTGGTCAAACCATGATCGTGAGCCACATCAAAAATACTGGCCACATAGCTTCCTTTAATTTTATGGATGGAAAGATTATCCGAGCTGTTATCGGTGTATTCATGCCCTTGGCCCCCGAGAACTCCGCGGCCGGTGAACATGCACAGATGATTGGGCATCGTCACCGTCCGGTCAGGATCAGTTCTGGCGTTGAGCGTATAGGCACCGGTTTTTATCATGTCATATAACGCCGGCGCCCGTCGCGGCCCCAAAGTTGTAATCGCATCTGAACGCAGACCATCCACGCTGATGATGATGACATGAGAAATCTTTTCCTGCTGCGCTTGGGCTGACACCGCAAGACAGACAAGACAAACTAAAAGAAATACGTATCTAAAATGTCGTTTCATAGGACTTCTCCATATCCAACTTGATCCAATAGAAAACTTATAATTAAAACATCGATTCATCATTCACAAAAGCTGTCCGCGGATCCAGTATTTCCGAAATGATAAAATCAAGGGCGCGCAAAAAGGCCGCGTTGATATCCTGACGTTCGAATTTTACTTTCGGCGTTATGAAGCGGTCTAAATCCATGGTCCGCAGATTATAAAACGCCGCGTTGATTGGTTTGTTAGGAAAATGTTTGTCCAGATACTGCACATACAATGGAATTTGAAACGAACGGACATGATCGCGGATGGCCTCACGGGACAATTCCATCTTGGCAATTTTTTCAATCCCTTTAGGCATGGGGTCGATGCTTCCGGTTTTATAATCGATGATCATAATGGTTCCATCCTGGCATTCATCCACCCTATCAACCTGATAAACAAAATTAAATTCC
>JAHFGF010000199.1 GCA_023247595.1 Candidatus Omnitrophota bacterium | reverse complement strand
TTTGAGGGCATGATGCTCATCAAACAACATCAAATGGTCATGCAGCCGTTGACCAAGGCGTTCGCCACATCCGTTCATGCGTTGGGATTAAAAACATTCACGCCGCAAAAATGGGAAATCGAGAAAACTAAATATGGATTCTAATCAACGTCATTGCGCCTGTCCCGGCTGCGCCAGGTGACAGGCCGGGGAGCGACCGAAGGGAGCGAAGCAAACTTATACGCTATGTAAGATTGCTTCGGTCGCCTATGGCTCCCTCGCAACGACGACTATTTATATTAATTTTAACCAGGAGGACAAAATGTTAACTGAAGAATTAAAAAAACAAATCGAAAACGATATTAAATCCAACAAAGTCGTCATCTTCATGAAAGGCACGCCGGACCAGCCGATGTGCGGTTTTTCCGCGCGTACCGTCGAGATATTGAAATCTTACGGCTCCTCGCTCAAGGCCCACAATGTCCTTGCCAGCGAAGAGATCAGACAAGGGATCAAGGAATACACCAACTGGCCGACCATCCCCCAGGTCTTCATCAATGGCGAATTCGTAGGCGGCTGCGACATCGTCACTGAGATGCATCAAAATGGTGATCTTAAAAAGATGCTGGGGGTTTGATTGTTGGGAGTGAAGATTGAAATTGGAAAATAGAAGATAGAAAAAATGTTGTTCAAACAAAAATCCCGTTTAGATTTAATCTAAACGGGATTTTTTATTAATCAATCAGAGGAGTTATCCTTCCCCACATCTTCCATCTTCCATCTTCTATCTTCAATTTTCTAATCTCTATCTCCCCCTCACCCAACCATCTCTTCAATCCTCTTATACGGATAAATCCCCGACGAGTGCCCATCATTCCAGGTGACGCCGATGGCGTAATTCCCCAAAGGTGATACTTGGGTCGCGGCGATATCCGGGCGGATTTTGGATTCATCAAGCATTTTCGCGCCAGTCATTTCATTAATGCATAACGCGCACTGACAACTGGCACGCAATTGTTTGTTGGAAACCGACCAGACGCGGCCATTATTCCATTTTAAGATAACAGCTTTAGAATCATACGTAATCCCCGGCGCACAGCGGTCTTCCATGCTGGATTTGCCAACAGCGCGGATTACTTGATCAGTGGCTTCCTGGATATACGCGTTTCCGATATATTTTTCAAAATTCTGAGTCAAGCGCGGCAGAAGTGGAATTTCCGCGAGCGTCGCAATCCCAAAACGATCCTGAAGCGAATTAGCCCGACTTCCCCCGAACACAAAATGTTTTTTGTCACAGCCGTCGCACATAAAATATGCCATATTCTCGATAACGCCGAGGATGGGGACATTGACGCGTTCAAACATAAGGATTCCGCGCGAGACATCAACTAACGAAAGACTCTGACGGGTAGTGACAATAACAGCGCCGGTGAGTTTCACACTTTGCGTAATGGTTAACTGCACATCCCCGGTTCCCGGCGGCATATCAATAAACAAATAATCCAAATCTCCCCAAAGCACATTAAACAAAAGCTGCTGAATATAGCGCGTCACAATCGGCCCGCGCATCACCGCCGGAGCGTCCCCCAACAGAAATCCAAAGGACATCATCTTCAAACCATTTTTCTCAACCGGAAAAATCTGGTTTTGTTTATTCACATGCACATCCGCATCAAGCACGTTAAACAGCGTCGGCAAAGACGGCCCATGGATGTCCGCGTCCAAAAGGCCAACGCGGTATCCGCGGTGAGCCAACTCCTGGGCTAAAGCGCCTGCCATGGTCGATTTTCCAACGCCGCCTTTGCAGGAAGACACGGCGATGATTGCCCCGACCTTGGAAAGCGGATTGTGCGCGCCAAAAGCCTCCGGTTGAACTTGCGGCGTTGGCTGAGCGGTCATATTGATCTTGACTGTGCGCACGCCATTTATGGCAATCAGCGCTTTTTCCGCCTGAGAACGGAATTCTTCCTTCACAGGACAGGCCGGCGTGGTTAAAACAATATCCAGGGAAATATCGCTGCCGTTGATTTTAATATTTTTAACAAAGCCCAGCGTCACAATATCTTTTTTAAAATCTGGGTCAATAATATGCTTTAAGGAATTAAGGATGGTTTGTTCGTTGATCATTAGACCCACTGCTCCGGATAAGCTTTACGCCGGACAGATCCTCCGACTACAAAAGCGGCGCTGATTAAGACGAGATTTTTAATGATGTACTGGCCTTCCAATGTTAGACCAAACGGAAAAGAAGTAAAACAAACTTTGGGCAGGACGATAAGCGGCAGCATCGTGCCGGGCATCTGGAGAAACAATAAGAAAAGCGCGACACGGATGAGCGGCCGAAATAACAGGCACGCGCCGATGGCCACTTCCCACACCGCTAAAATCGGGATGAATACCTCCGGCCGCATCCAATAAACAGTGTGCGTCACCAGGTCATTGGCCGGGCTGATGCCAAAAAACTTAAGTCCGCCAAACCAGATAAAAATCACGGCGAGCGAAATCCTTAAGATAAAACGGCCGTAATGGTCCATCCATCCGGCAATAGCGTTGTCCAATTGATCGAATCGCTTAGATAAATTCATAAACCTCAAAAAATTAATGCGTGCGGGAAAAATTCAAGATCATTCCAGAAAATTACTTGTTCACTATACCTTCTTGCGTAAAGAATACAAGCGTAAATTTGAGTCCGTCTGGAAATTTTTCGAACCTGACGTCGGAGAAAACACTTGGACAAAGCGATACTGTTGTGATAATATAACGCTTCAAATTTGGAGAAAACATATGACAAAATCAAAAACTCAAGCAAAGAAACAGTTAAACGGCGCTGAAGCCCTCATCAAATGCCTGGAAAACTTCAACGTTGAATACATTTTCGGCCTTTCCGGCGGTGCCGCAATCCCGATTTTTGACGCGCTCGTCGGTTCCAAAATCAAACTCATTTTAGTCCGTCATGAACAAGGAGCGACCCACATGGCCGACGGTTATGCCCGGGCCACCGGCAAACCCGGCGTGGTCTTGGTGACCAGCGGCCCAGGCGCTACCAATACCGTGACAGGAATTTTAACCGCGCAAATGGATTCTGTCCCCATGATCGTGTTATGCGGGCAAACCATCACCTCCATGCTCGGCAAGGACGCTTTTCAAGAAGCCGATATTTCCGGCATCACCATGCCGGTTGTCAAACACAGCTATTTA
>JAHFGF010000198.1 GCA_023247595.1 Candidatus Omnitrophota bacterium | reverse complement strand
AATTACACTTTAACTGACCACTGGCCACAGACCGCTGACCACTAATCATTATGCCACTGATTAACAACCTTACCTTTAAACATGTTTAACGCCTTATCGACTTTGGGGTCGATTGTAGGGCCGGTGTATTCTTCGATGATTTTTAATTCTATCACAACCGGACGTCTGAGCTTTTCAGAAAAAATATCCATGATGATGCGCAAATTGTCTTTATGTTCCAAACTTTCCTTATGAAACAAATGCTCTGAGGCAAAACCGATGATGAGTTTTCCATCCTTAAACGAATACGGATTTCCGTCCTGCAAATAGGATGCCAACGACATTTTATGACGGCTGACTTCATGCGTTAAAGAATTCCAGGCATTACGGATGTCCTCAATGGAAATATCATTATCCAACGCGGTGGCGGCTTGCGAGCGGGATTCCTCTTCAGCCTTTTCTTGCCTTTGCGGCATTTGTTCAGTACGAACAGCGCCTTGAATTTTCAAATCTACCGACGGACTTGACCCATTAGCTTTCGGCGCCGAAGCATTCGAAGACGGCTTTACCTCTGTTGGTTTAGCCGACGGCATATTTTTCTCAGACGTTTCGATTTTCGGAGTTACAGCTGCCTGCGCTTTAGGCGTTACCGCCTGACTTTGATAGGTCATTTTCGCAAACGCCAGCTCCAAAGGCATGCGGTTGGATTCCGTAATCCTGGCCACATCCTGAGCTTCGATAAGAAATTCAAGCCCGCACAAGATTTCCGGTAATGATAATTTCTGAGATTGAGTCAATAAAATTTCTTTTTGAGCAACGGGATAATCAATCAATTTACCCAACGCCTTACCGCCGATTTTAATCACCATCAAATGGCGGTAGTGTTCGGTGAGATCTTTGCTCAACTGTTTAATATCTTTTCCGCGTTCAATGATTTCATAAAATGTTTCCAAAGCCTTAGAACAATCTTTATTGCAAAGTCCGTCGACAAGGGTGAACAAAAACTCTGTTTCAACTAACCCCAGCATAGAAAATACGTCGGATGATTTAACCTGGTCGCGATTTAAAGCCCCGAGCTGATCCAAAATGCTTAACGCGTCGCGCATGCTTCCCTGCGCAGCCTTTGCTATGGCAAAAAGGGATTCTTCATCGGCCTTTAAATTTTCTTTTCGGCAAATGGACTGCAATGCCTCCATCATGGCTGTTATGGAAATGCGCTTGAAATCAAAACGTTGGCATCTTGAAATAATTGTGACCGGAACTTTGTTGGCTTCGGTGGTTGCAAAAATAAATTTGGCGTGCTCTGGAGGCTCTTCTAATGTTTTCAGTAAAGCATTGAACGCTTCAGTTGTAAGCATATGGACTTCATCAACGATATAAATTTTAAACCGGCCGTAACTGGGGGCGAATTTGACATTCTCACGAAGCGTGCGGATTTCATCAATCCCGCGGTTGGAGGCACCGTCAATTTCAATGACATCAAAACTGTTGCCGCCGGTGATTTCCTTACATGCCGCGCAGGCACCGCAAGGATTAACCGTCGGGCCCTGTTCGCAATTAAGCGATTTAGCCAAGATTCTGGCGCAGGATGTTTTGCCAATACCGCGGGGGCCGCAGAATAAAAAGGCATGCGCGATGCGTTTGGAGGCAATGGCGTTTGAAAATAGTTCGGTGATGTGTTCTTGTCCGATTAATTCATCAAACTTTTGCGGACGGTACTTACGGGCGAGGACTAAATAAGACACGGCAAATCCTTTTATGGATAAAAATCTAAAATCAAATTTTCCGACGATATTCTAACATGATTTCAAAAAATTTCAGCAAGAATTTATCACTTAAGGGCGGCAATGAGGGCTAATTTTAAGTTGTCGTAGCGAAAAACATATCCGGAATCTAAAAGTTTGCGCGGATAAACACCCGCCCCTTCCAAAAGCAATGCCTGCCCCATCTCGCCAAAAAGAGTTTTAATGCCAAAGGCAGGGACAGGCAGAACAACCGGCCGGTGAATGACTTCACCTAAGACTTTTGTAAAATCTTTGTTAGATACCGGTTTGGGCGACACCAGATTCACAGGGCCTGCGACATCCGAATGGGTTATCAAATGTTCGATAACATGGGGAATTTCCGCAAGGGCAATCCAGCTCATCATCTGCTCGCCGCTTCCCAAGACACCCCCAAAAGCAAGATTAAAGATCGGCAGCATTTTGGCCAATGCGCCGCCATTTTTGGATAAAACAATTCCTGTGCGCAAGTGGATAACGCGAATGCCTGCTTCCTGGGCTGGTTGTGTTTCTTTTTCCCAATCTTGGCAAAGCTGGGCCAAAAAATCCTGAGCCGGTTTGTCAGCTTCTGTTATTTTTTTGTCTGCGAAGTGGTTGCCATAATAACCAATGGCGCTGGCAGATATCAACAGCTTAGGTTTGGATTTCAATTTAGCCAGGCTTTGGCTTAACAATCGTGTGGAATTTATACGGCTTGCCCGCAGTAAGGATTTATATTGTGTTGTCCATCGCGACGCAATGCTTGCGCCGGCTAAATGGATAACCACTTGCGTTCCTTCCAGCTTCTCGAGATCCATGGCATTGGATGACGGATTCCAGTAAATCTTATTTTTAACCGGTTTCAAAGTACCGGAAGATCGGCTAATTTCCAATACCTCGTTGTGCTTGTCACGAAAAAATTTCGTCACATATGAACCGATCAATCCGCTCGCGCCTGTGATTGCTATTTTCATAATTTTTCCTTGTTGATTTGAATTCTTAAAGCGATTCAACTTAACATAATGTCCGAGCGCTTTGGTAAATATTTAAAAAAAAACCTCCGTTCCTTAAATGGAACGGAGGTTTTGCGGATGTTTAGATTACAAACTCGTTAATTGGATGCGTTCTTCTTTAGAAGAATTTTCTGTTAATAAAGGCAAAACGTTTTGGATCGGCTGGACATTGAGAATAACCGGCACAAAACCTTCAACGCCTTTAGCCCGGATTTCTTCAATCACTTTAGGATCAAACTTAACATTGATCCCTCCGTTTTCCTTATTAACTTCCATCTTAATCGCCGACGGATTAAAGTCGATACCACCGAGGTCTTTGATATTGGATAATCCACGCGCAAGGATATCATTAGCCATTTCATAAATCCTCGGATTACTGTTATCTTTTAACGCAAGAGCAGCACGTAATTTCGTATCTGGCCTTTCCATTTG
>JAHFGF010000044.1 GCA_023247595.1 Candidatus Omnitrophota bacterium | reverse complement strand
GTTCAAATCGGCATTCTGCTTTTAAGCCAATATTTAACCTACCGTTTGCTCAAAAACCTTCATATTTCTGATGGCCTGTGCGCCGTTCTTCTTCTCTATATGGGGATCTCGCCAGCTCTGGTGAGCTCAGGGCTTATTTTATTTTCTGAAGTCATCACCTATCCGATCATCATTTGTTTAGTTATGGCTTCTGCCAAAAGCTGGATTGAACTTAAAAATCCGTTGGTTAAGAAAACTGTTTTCAATTCACTAAATTTCAGCATTTTTGCGCTACTCATGATTTTCACAAAAGGCGCTTTTGAACTAATAGCTCCATTGATGATGCTTCCCTTTTTATGGGCATTGGTTTGCGCCTGGAAAAATGCAAATAAAACAGTGGCTCGCAATGTTTTAGTTTTTATACTGCTGGTTACCGTCGTGGTTTATCTTCCAGTCACTGCCTACAAATTAACCAATCAACATTTTAACGGAGTCTATGCTTTAACAGACCGCGGGCCGGAAGCCCTGTACGGCAACACCGCCCGCCGCATAATGCCGCTATCCGCCGAACGCATACAAACAGCGTTCGCTTATATGGCCGGTCCAGATGTCTGTTCCCGATTGTTTGACAAACGCTGCCTGCACTGGAGTTTTCAAACATCTGATCAGCTCGGCGCTGAAAAATCTCACGTCTTAATCGAAAAAGGGTTCAACAGGCAACAGATAAGTAAAACACTCATACAGGAAAGCATCCCCTTTGTATTAAAAAATCCGCTTCAATTTGGATTCCTATCTATTCTTGAAGGCTTGAAAATCTTTTTCTGGGAAGCGCCGGAGATTTCTTTTGTGGTTTATCCCGACGTGATGGACAACATTTACAACGCGCCTTGGTTTCGATATGCCTTACGCTGCTTGATGGCTTTTCTTTCCGCCATTGTTTTGATCCTAGGTCTGTTAAGCATCCGGCGCAATACTGATAAAATTTTGACATTTCAAAACGCCGACGATGAAAAATATGTTTATCATTTGTTCATTTGCCTGATGATTCTGATGTTTGCCATTGTCCATTCCTTGTTTTTTGTCCTGCCGCGTTACGCCCTGCCGGTCGCGCCGCTTTTTCTGACGCTGATCGCCTGGCAATGGGAAACGTTTAAAGGAAAACAAAAAAGGCAATGACGTAATTGTCATTGCCTTTAATATTCGTAGGGGCGGGTTTAAAACCCGCCCCTACGCTTTTATGCTTTAAACGGTACCTCCTGCGGAATAACTTCCAGCAAAATTTTCTCAAACTGCCGGATAAGAATAAACCGGATCCGCTCGCCGATTTTTTCTCTGGTCAGGTAACGGTGCAGATCATCCATTGTTTTAACCATGACTCCGTTAACGCCGATGATGACATCACCCTCACGAATGCCTCCGTTGTAGGCCGGTGAACCTTCTTCAAGCGAAGCCACATGCACCCCGCTTTCAACCGGAAGATGCTCGACGTGCATAATACCCTGCGGCAAAAGGATATTTTGTCCGGCAATCCCGATATAAGCCCGTCGGATACGGCCTTCGGTCATCAGCTGGCCCGCCACCCACTTGGCCGTGTTGGAAGGCACGGCAAAACAAATGCCCTGAGCCGGAAGGATGATGGCCGTATTCACACCGACGACCTGCGACCTGGAATTAACCAACGGCCCCCCGGAATTTCCAGGATTTAACGCGGCGTCGGTCTGAATCACTTGTTCAATCAATCGTCCGGAATTTGAACGGATGGAACGCCCCAGCGCGCTGACGATGCCTGAAGTAACCGTGCATTCAAATCCAAAAGGATTACCGATAGCCACAACCAGCTGGCCGACGGAAAGGGCCTGAGAATCTCCCAAGGTCACATATTTCAAATTAAATCCATCCACCTTGAGAACCGCTAGATCCGTATGCGGATCATCACCGATGAGCCGGGCCTTGAGTTTTCTGCCGTCGGTAAATAACACCTCGATGGACTTCGCCGCATGCACCACGTGGCTGTTGGTGAGAATAAAACCATCCGGCGTAAAAACAAATCCTGACCCGCTGCCTTTGGCTTCTTTAGGCATACGCGCGTCATGACGTCCAGCGGCATCCAACGCAAGCACAACATCCACCTTCACAACCGCGGGACTGACATCTTTGACCGTGCGGCTGACCACCTGGGAATACTGATCCAGCAGTTGATCATCGCTGGGTTGTTCTGAATTAAAAAATTTAGAAGAATCATTATTTGGATGAGCACTCACCCAATGAAAATCGGGTTGCATAATAATCACTCCTATTCGATTTTGAATCCTCTCAAGACGGAAGACCCGCCTTGAGAGGATAATTTTAATGATAAGATTATTGGGCAGGAACCGCTATTGTCTTTTGCATCATCGGGCACATCTTTGCCTTACCGCACATGCCCCCATTGCCGCACAAAAAGCAATGTCCGATAAAGGCAATGAGTATGCCGAGTAACATGCCTATACAAAGTTTTTTACATCCGCAGCAGCTGCCTGATGACTTGCAGCATGAACCGTCTTTTTTCTCATGTGTTTCACTCATAACGTCCTCCTCGTTGTTTGGGTTTAAAGACCATGGTTAAATACGTTTTTAAATGCCGGATACTTTCATCAAAGGTTTTACTTTTTCCGTTGGCCTTGGCTAAAATCTGCGCGCCCTCAATAACCGTGACACAATAATTCGCCAGACTATTCACATCAATCTTTGCGTTGGGCGCGTATTTTTCTTGGGCCAGTTTCAAATCGTTCTTAAGCATCGACGCCCATTTGTTTAAACCCTTCACGCACAAATTCTGAATTTCCGGGTGCGTCTGCGATAACTCCTGAATAAAAGTTGTGATTAAACACCCTCGATGTTTAGACTTATAGGCGATATGGCCGGGAATTCCATCCAACAAGGCAAATACCCGTTCCAAAGGGTCTTCAATTTTTTCACAGCAGCCGGCCTGGCGCATGTCATCTTGCGAATCTGAACAGAACCGCTTTAAAACATCTTTGGCCAAGCATTCTTTACTCTTAAAATAATGGAAAAAACCGCCTTTGGTGATCTTGGCGTTCTTACAAATCTCATCCACCGAAGTCGCTGAAAACCCGCGGCTCAAAAAAAGATTGTGAGCCACGTTTAAAATATTATCCAAGGTTGTATTTTTTTTCGATTTTTCCATAACAATGATATTTACTTCAAAAGCATAAAACATACCAACTAGTCGGTTTGATTATATGCATATTTTCTTTCCTGTCAAGCCCTGCCAAACAAAAACCTAAGCAATTTCACATTTCCGGATGGTGTGCTATTATGGCTTACTTTGAAATTCATCAAACTATGCTGACAGCCTTACCGCTTATTTCATTCATTTTATTTTGGGTCTGCTCCTACCGCTTAAACAGAAGCGAACGATCATTGCGGCACGCTTTTCTAACAGCCTGCCTTTTGACCGGCAGTTGCATTACTATCGGCACAGAATTCCTGAGCCTATGTTCCGCGCTTTCTTTTACCCCTCTTGCCCTTTTTTGGGTGGCCGTGATTACCTCAACCTTCATCACGATGATGTTTTTCAAAAAAAATGTGCCATTCCCAAATCCCGGCGAGTCAACACCTGTAAACACAATAAACAAACTGTTGTTTTTCCTGACGACCGCTATCATTCTTGCCGCTGGCATAACCGCTTTTGTTGCCCCGCCCAACAATTGGGATTCCATGACCTACCACATGTCACGGGTAGCCCATTGGATCCAGAACAAAAGCGTCGCTTTTTACCCCACTTCCATGCCGCGGCAATTGTGGGCCTCTCCATGGTCGGAATACGCCATTTGCCACTTACAAATCCTTTCTCAAAGCGATCGGTTCGCGAATTTGGTTCAATGGTTCTGCATGCTTGCAAGCGTCATTGCCTGTTCTTTGATTGCCCAATTGCTCGGCGCGCGTAAACGAGGACAACTCATCACTGCCGCTATCTGCGCCAGCATCCCGGTTGGAATTCTTGAAGCGTCCAGCACGCAAAATGATTACGCGGCCGCCATATGGTGCCTGTGCGCCATTTACTTTGGCATTCAATTAAAACAAACATTTTCAAAAAAGGCCGTCTTATGGTTTTCTTTATCTCTTGGACTCGCGCTGTCCACCAAAACCACCAGCGCCATATTTCTGTTTCCATTTTTAATTTGGTTTTTTTGCGCGACAGCCCTTAAACAAACAAAAAATATTGGCTTCGTCTTAATTTCTACTTTCTTAATTGTATTCGCTTTCAATGCCCCGCAGTATTTACGCAATTATCAATTAGACGGCAATCCTCTGACGCTGAAGTCAGAATCAAAAACCGTGACCAATGAACAATACCGGCCACAGGCTGTTTTTTCAACAGCCTTACGCTATCTGGGATTAAACCTGTGCACATCCAATCAACAATTGAATCAATTCATCGCGGATTCCATCAAGCGGATTCATACAGCGGTCGGACTTAATGTCATCGATACGCGCTTTACCATAGGCGAAGCATATCAAATCAGACAAGATATCCATGAAGACAATTCCTGCAACACCGCTTATACCATTTTGTTTATCATCATGTCCGTTGTTTATTTGTTTCGACGAAAAATTATCTACAGTCCTGATATCAAAATCTACTTCTTTGCCTTGGCATGCGCCTTAACGCTGTTCTTCTTATTAGTGAAATGGCAGCCATGGGGCAACCGACTATTGCTCCCTATGGTTATTTTATCCGTTCCATTTTTAGGCACGGTTCTCGACAAGAACTATCCCCGATTTCAAATTGTCATTACGTTTATCCTTGTTTTGTTATGCCTTCCCTGGATTGTTCATAATCGGTCTCGGCCTCTGCTTAATAAAGAATTTACAATTTTTAACAGAGACAGAGACAAACAATATTTCAGCAATATTCCCGGCGAATATTATTCCTATCAAAAAGCCGCTCAAGAAATCCAGCAAAGCGGCTGTAAAGATGTCGCTCTCATCATGAGCATCGACAGTTGGGAATATCCGCTCTGGCTGTATTTGGGACATCCCAAAAACACAAACGTTCGCTTTGAACACGTCAATGTCATTAATCCGTCGGGAAAGTTTAAATATCCGCGCGGCGATTTCAATCCTTGTTTAGTGGTTCACGAGACAGCCAAAGGCATACCGAACGTCTCAATCAACGGTGTCAATTTTGTTAAAACAAACCAATACACATTCTTGAGTATTTTCCGCAAAGATCCCGACGGATCCCTGGCCCGTTCCGTCAGCGCTTCCTATGTGCAGCAGATGCTCCGCCTGGCGGTGGAGTCCGAACAAGTATTACAATCCGCTTTGCAACGCGGAGGTATCGATCAAAACACCATGCGTGAATCGTTCCGGCTGCGCACACTATCCATGGATTACGCCGACCTGCTGGATATCGACCAGTTGAACAAAAATTATGACGGCCTGGGCACAGCTGTCCGCGATCTTTATATGAAAGGGACCCGACAGCTTTTAGACGGCATTGCCGCGCAAGATGCCGCCAAAATTAATGAAGGCCAATCTCTGCTTAATGAATGGCAAAAATGGTTTAACCGTAACTATTCTGCTACGCAAAAACAATAGAATTATTAGCTTTGCTTCGCAGGAATATTCTCGAGCAGAATAATTGCTCCGAAGCAAAAAAAACCGTTCTATTAATTTTGCGAAGGAGAATAACGCTAAAAACATCGCATCGAAACCGCACTCATTTATGATCCGCTTACGAAAATCACTTTTTGTACTGTTTACATTCCTCTATCTCATCATTTGCCCGTCCTTGATCCTGTATTCACTGGGAATCGTCATCAAGCCGGGAAAGAAAAATATGATCAAAACCGGCGTTGTCTATATCGCGACCATCCCATCCGGCGCTTCGATTACTGTTAATGACAAACCGCACAAAGATGAAACACCGACGCTGATTGACAACCTTATGCCGGGGTCCTATCACATCAGAATCAAAGCCCCTGGATATCAACTCTGGGAAACAACGCTTAGCGTTTCTGCTGAAAAAGCTACACCCCTGGAAAATATCCTGCTCATTAAAGAGTCCATGAAACCGGATGAATTATCGGTTCAGCCCGTTAACAAACTTTTAGCTGTTGATGAAAATCCATTTGTTATCGTCACAGCCGCAGAAAACACGCAGGATTATTTATTTCACATCTGGGATGAAAGCATCCGCCAAAATATCCTGCCGGAACGCAAAGATGAAAACTCTCTACTTAAACCATTATTTCCCCGTCAGCTTTCAATCCCTAAAGGCCGGATTCTTAATCACTTTGCCGTTACCGCGAGCCCTTATTTAATTTTTGAAATCGAGACTGACTTCGGTAGAAAATACTTATGGACTGACCTCATCTTCGGACCTTCCAAGACCGAGGATATTACCAATCTTTTTCCTGTTAATCCGCAGTCTATTCAATGGTCCCAAAACGATCCCCGCCACCTCTACTCTTTGCAGGATCACACCATTAACCGCCTTGACATGGCCACCAAGGCCATTTATCCCGGCATCATTGAAAACGTAGAAAATTTCAGCACCTACAATCAAATCATTTACTTCATCTCCAGCGACAAAACACTGTTGAGAGCCAACACCAATGATCTTGAAGACACCGTACAGCCGGCGTCCAACAGCCAGACTTTTAATGATCTAATCATCAAACAATTTCCGTTCACAACGATGTGGGCCGCGTCGGAACATATTGTTTTTCTAATCGGCAAAAACGGTACGCTTCTCAGCAATCTCAAACCTTATTTGATATCGGAAAAGAATATCAAAGGGTTTAAGTGGCATAAGAAATTCCGGAAACTGGCTTTTTGGAATTCCAAACAAATCGGCATTATGGATTTTTCTAAAAAAAATACGGATGAAATACCAACTGTCGCTTGGATTAACGTAGCATTTAAAGAGATCAGCCAAGTCTACTGGGCTAATGAAGACAGTCACCTGTTAATCGCGGATGACGGTCAAATTTACCTTGCCGACATTCAATGCTGCGAAACGCAGGACATCCGAAAGATCGTCGAGATTCAGCCGCGTTCCAATGTTTATTTTTCTAACAAAACGGGGAAAGTTTTTTACATCAGCAAAGAAACCAGCCGTTTATCGTCCCTGGATATTATCCCGCAGCACACATTAATCTCCGCGGGTTCAACAGAAAAAAAAGCACTCACGACGGAAGAAGAGAAATGACCCTGGCCTTTACCAAAGAAAACCTTGGCGCGCGCGAACAGCGCCTGCAGCGCCTTTTTGAAATCCTGCCGGGATTGACGAGCTGGAGCATTCTACTGGGCATGATTGTTCTGGCCTCCTTCAAACCCTTGTGGGCCGCCATCCTCATCATCGCGCTTGATTTATACTGGCTTTTCAAACTAGCCTACATGACGATCTTTCTTCTTCTTTCCTATTTCCGGATTAAAACAGAAGAAGACACCGACTGGAATGAAAAAATCCGTCATGCAGATTATTTGGAAGACTATCTCAAGGCCCCTCAAAAAGCTCCGTCCATACTTAATCTGGGCAAATATTTTTCGTGGCACCGCCATCATCAGGAATTGCGGGAACTCAAAGACTCCGCTGATAAACCTCCGGCGTCGACAGACATTTATCACGCCATTATTTTTCCGGTAGCCAAAGAAAATAAAGAAGTCATTGAACCGGGCATTGAAGTTTTGTCCCGTCAAACATTTCCAACCAAACAGATCCTGATTGTCTTTGCCGTTGAAGAACGCGCCGCGCAGAACGTAAAAGACGACATCATCGCTCTGCAAAAAGCATATCGAAAAAATTTCTACGACATCCTGGTCTTTATCCACCCCGACAACTTAAACGGCGAGGCCCGCGTAAAAGGAGCCAACGTCACCTATGCCGCGCGCAAGGCCACCCGTTTTATCGCGCAGAATAATATACCCGTCGAGCATGTCATCCTGTCCTGCTTTGACGCGGATTCCGTTGTCAGCCTAAACTTTCTATCCTGCCTGACCTATCATTTTCTGGTCACCCCCGACCGGTACCGCGCCAGTTTTCAGCCGATTCCCGTCTATCACAACAACATCTGGCAGGTCCCTGGTTTCGCGAGGGTCATGGAAACAGGCTCTTCTTTCTTTCAATTGATTGAAGCAACCAATCCTGAAAAGCTCGTGACCTTTTCAAGCCACAGCATGAGTTTAAAAGCGCTTGTGGACGTGGATTACTGGCCGGTTGATATGATTTCGGATGACTCGGCCATTTTTTGGAAATGCTACATTCATTTCAACAGCCAATACCGCGTGGTCCCCATACTCACGACGCTGTCGATGGATGTGGCCGGATCCAGAAATTGGATTGAAACCATCAGTATCGTTTACAAACAAAAAAGACGCTGGGCCTGGGGCGTTGAGAATTTTCCCATCGTAATGAGGCTGTTTCTGAAAAATAAAAATATTTCAACCTATGATAAATTGCGCCACGGGTTCAAACTGTTCGAAGGCCATGTGTCGTGGGCGACGTGGGGATTTTTATTGAGCTTTATCGGCTGGGTTCCAGCTTTCTTTGCCCGGCAGGAATACATGTATTCGGTTGTGACCTACAACGCGCCCAGAGTTATCGGCGTGATTTTCAACTTGGCCGGTCTGTCGCTTATCATTTCTATCATCTTAAGCATTTTACTCTTGCCCAAGCATGAACGAAAATTTCCCATCGCGGAAAAAATCCTGCATGCCTTTGAATGGTGCCTGCTTCCTTTTATCCTGACCTTCCTAAGCGCCCTGCCCGCCCTCGACGCGCAAACACGCCTCATGTTCGGCCGTTACATGGAATTCTGGGTGACGGATAAACATCGCGACGTTAAAAAATAAGACAGCCGTACGATTTACGCCGCTCAAAAGTTTTCTACTTAATACGTTTTGTAAATCGCAGGACGCTTAAAGTGACAACCAGGATGGTCATCACGAGCAAAGGAATGATTTGATCAAGCAGATCCGCAAACCCGAGGCCTTTTAAAATAATCCCTCGGGCTATTTTGAGAAAATACGTCATGGGAATAAGATAACTCAATCCAAAAATCGGCCACGGCATAGTTTCCCTGGGAAACACAAATCCCGAAAGCAGAATCGACGGAGCCGCGAACATCATGACGATTTGCGATGACTGCTGCTGATTATCGGCAACCGTTGAAGCCAACAAACCAATGGCCAAACAAAGCAAAATATACAAAAGCGTGAGGATAAACAGCGTAAACAAATTACCCCGGATTGGCACGTGAAAAAATAGCCAAGAAACACTTAAGATAAGCGTCACAATCACAAGACCGATACAAACGTAAGGAATCAATTTCCCAATCATCAGTTCATACGGTTTAATCGGCGTCACAAGCAATTGTTCAATATTGCCGCGCTCTTTTTCCCTGACGATGGCGCTCGCAGTTATCATGGGCACAATAAATTGTAGAATAAGCCCCACAAGACCGGGAATCATAAAATAGGTACTTTTTAAATCCGGGTTATACCAAAGCCGAGGACGAAGATCAATCGGCATAACCTGGGCCGCAATCAGCCCTTCCTTCTGCATAAACGCGACGACGACCGACTGGCTGCTGGATACAGCCGCGTTAGCCGGATTGGAATCGGTCCCATCCACCAAAAGCTGCAACTGCGCGCCTTTGCCGGACAAGGCATCTTTTGTAAATGTCGGCGGAATAACCAAACCGACTTTTGCCTGACCATGATCAAGAGCGCTGCGCAATTCCTGCCGGGCATTGACATTCTTGACCACGTCGAAATACGCGGACTGGACAAAAGTCTCAGTCAACCGACGGGATAAATACGTGCGGTCCTGGTCGTACACCACGGTTGCCAAATGTTTGACATCCATATTCACGGCAAAACCGTAAAGCATCAGCTGCATAAACGGCATAAAAATAATCAGCATGAGCGTTCGCTTGTCGCGCAGGATATGCAAAAATTCTTTGATGGCAACAGCTCGGATATTATTCACGTTCACCTTCCGCGATGGTCGCAAAGACATCTTCCAATGAAGGGTCAATAGCTTCAATGAAAGAAATTTCAATATTCTCTCTGCGCGCCAGCTCAAGGACCTTCGTCCGTACAGATTCTGTATCCTCAACATTCAAATGAATCGAAGTCCCATACGCCGTCACCCGCAACACTCCGGGGATTTGCCCAAAAACCTTGGAACCTTTCATCACCGGATGACAACCGATCTCCAAAAGTTTGCCTGGTAAATTTTTTTTAAGCTCTTGCGGAGATCCGCTCTTAAGAATTTTTCCGCGGCTGATAAAAGCAATTTGATTACAGCGCTCAGCCTCTTCCATATAATGCGTGGTGACAAAAAGCGCGACACCTCCGTCGGCAATTTGGTAGAGCAATTCCCAGATTGACCTGCGGGAAATGGGATCTATACCGGCCGTCGGTTCATCCAGAAATAAAATTTTCGGCCGGTGCAAAATCGCGTTAGCCACGGCGAGTTTTTGTTTCCATCCGCCGGAAAGTTCCTGAGCCAGACGTTTGCGCCACGGTTCAAGCCCAGTAATATTCAGCAC
>JAHFGF010000197.1 GCA_023247595.1 Candidatus Omnitrophota bacterium | reverse complement strand
GTCAAGGACATCAAGAAAATCAGAAGCAAAGAAGCGCGGGTCATGGAACATTTATATCCAACAAATAAAACCGGTTGATTTTTTTGTCAGCGTACGCTGGTGTAACTTATGAAACGCATAATTGTTATCGTCGGTTTAACGTATTTATTTTTCTTGCTGGAATTTCTCATGTTCAATGCCTTTGGATCTTGGGGAAAACCGAATTTGTTAGTTGTATTGATTGTTTTTTTGAATCTTTATTTAGGAATTCGTTATGGTTTGATGGCTGCCTTCGCGGCCGGCGTTTTGAAAGATGCGTTTAGCACGCAGGTTTTTGGGATTCATATTTTTTTGTTCATGTCCTGCGCGTTTCTGGCGACCATCCTGCGGAGGAATTTTTACAGACCCGGTTCCCGATTGTCCCGACTGGTCGTAACAGGAGGGGTTGTGGTGTTTTTTATTTTTAACCAGTCCCTTTTTTTTGCGATGAATTCTGATATGGAATGGAGCGGCGTATTGGGGAATGTTTTTTTCCCGGAATTAACAGCCACAATGCTGTGCGCGACATTTGTGTTTACCCGGCTTAAATATTTGGCGGATAAAATACGTTTATAATTTTTATCCGCCTTCGTCAGAACACCACGGGCTTGCCCGTGGAGCCCCAAGCCTTATGCGATTAAAAATCATCAGATATGCAACGATATTTTTGCTGTTTTGTATCGCGCTGAATTTATTTTATACGCAGGTTTTGCGAGGCCGCTACTATTATAGTTTAAGCATGCGCAATCGCATCCGTGTCGTAGCTCTCGAAGGCGCGCGCGGAAGAATAATTGACCGTGAAGGCCAAGTTCTGGCCGACAATCTTTTGACATTCAACGTTTCGGTCGTGTCCCAGGATATCGATGACCGAAGAGCGCTTTTTTCCTATCTTTCCAAAGTCATCAAAACTTCCCCGGAAGAACTCAATAAACGTTTTCGCATCAGGTTTTTGACGCCGTTTACTCCTGTTGTGATTGCTGAAGACATTCCCCGTGATGTCGCGGTTGAAATTGAAGAAAATAAATTCCGTTTTCCGGGCCTGATGATCGAGGAAAGTTTCCGCCGCATTTACCCGCATGGTTCCGTCGGGGCGCATGTGCTTGGCTATGTCGGGAAAATCAGCCGGGCTAAAATTGAGAAACTCAAAGATTACGGTTATACCATGCAGAGCATTGTCGGTTATTCCGGGGTGGAGGAATTTTACGATGATGATTTGCGAGGGGAGTTTGGCGGCCGGCAAATTGAAATCAATAACCGCGGCCAGGAGGTAAGGCTCTTGGGATTAAGAAACCCGACGGTGGGTAAAGATATTGTCTTGACGATTGATCAGAGGGTTCAGGACATCGCCGATGAAATATTGTTAGGACGGCGGGGGTCGGTGATTGTCATGGATTCCGATAACGGCGAAATTCTGGCCTTGGTGTCTTCTCCTTCTTTTGATCCGAATGATTTTGTGGACGCGAATTTGCGTTTTAAGTTAAACGGATATTTTCAAGACACGGCATCTCCTTTGCTCAATCGGGCGACGAGCGGCCAATATCCGCCGGGTTCGGTTTTTAAAGTTCCGGTGGCAATTGCCGCGCTTGAGACAAAACACATTCAACGCAACACCACGTTTAATTGTCCGGGTTACTACGCTATCGGCCAATTCCGTTACGGCTGCACCCACGTGCATAATGATGAAAATTTAATTCAGGCGATCACGCATTCATGCAACGTGTATTTTTTTCACACTGGTTTACTTGTCGGTTCAGATGATGTGCGGTCTTTTTCAAAGATGTTCGGTTTGAACGCCAAGACTAATATTGACCTTCCTTCAGAAAGTAATGGAGTGATACCGAGCCGGAGTTCGTTCCGCGGCCGATGGTATACCGGCGATACGTTGAATTTTTCTATCGGCCAAGGAAAAGTTTTAACGACACCTCTGCAGTTGGTGAAAATGATTTCCATTGTGGCAAACCGTGGGAAAGTGGTTCAGCCTCATTTGATTTTTGCCGTTGGGGATCATGGGCCCGAGCGGATCGCCAAACCGTATGATTTGAAAGTAAGCCAATCGACCTTTGATGTTGTGCAGGAGGGGCTTAAGAACGTGGTGGAAGACTCCTCAGGAACTGCCCATGGTCTGGACATCCCCGGTTTAAAAAGTTACGGCAAAACCGGAACAGCACAGGCCGGTATTAATAAAGAGCATCATGCCTGGTATGTTGGTTATACCAAAACCGACCAGCGTAAAATTGCTTATTGTGTGTTTTTAGAAAATGGCGGGTCCAGTCAAAATGCCGTTGAACTTACCCGTGAATTGCTTCTTCGCCTCCAAGGCCTTGGGATCATTTAACCCGCGTTAAATTCTGCCCTCTTAACAAGTTTCTTGCCCAATCTTAAAAAAATAACTTTAGTAACCGTAATTTTGCAGGAAATATTTCTATTTTTGAATTTAAAAGCGGTTTTTTTGAATATTAAAAAATAAATCAAAAAATCCGACGGGAGAAAAAAGAAATTGATTTTAAATTAAGTAAAAAATATCAAACAAATCTTGTTCAAGTGAAGGGATAGACTAAAATGTAAATAGTTAAAATTAAATCACAATACTAATTATATATAAATGAATCCGCGCCTGATGATTTTAAGCAGCACAAAAGTGTTTTTTCGAACGCTGACCAGTCTATGCTTGACTCTTCTGGTTTTTTCTTTATCTGCCTTTTTTATTTCCCCCCTTATTGCAAATGCCGCTGATATTGAAGCAGTTACAGATTCCACAGACGGCTCATCCGCGTTCTCCATCAAAAATTCAACCAGCGTTGAACAGGCCCACATTGACTCCATTGGTAATTTGGTGACCAAGGGCTGTATTCGTATTGACAGCGGACTTGTGGAATGCAGTGAAACAGAAGGTTTGGTGGTTGATGGCAACATTGGTTTGGGTACCGTTAATCCGTTAAGTAAACTTCAGGTGGCTGGGGGATTAAGCCGTTTCGGTTTGGGAGGAACGGTTGATTATGTTTCAACCGCCGGAGACGTTTATATTCAAAATAGCCTGGAATTGGATAACAATTTGTTCGGCAGCAAAATCCTGGCGTCCAGCAACGTCGGTATTGGAACAACGTCCCCGCAATATGCCTTTCAGCTGGTGGGCGGTGATGCGGTTATCGGTACCGGTACGTTTAATAACGCTTCAGTCGGAACTGATCTATACGTAACAGGAAATTTTGAAGTGGATG
>JAHFGF010000196.1 GCA_023247595.1 Candidatus Omnitrophota bacterium | reverse complement strand
TATGCGCGCAGCTGTTGTTGATGTCGGTTCCAGTTCTATTAAACTCATCGTCGGAGAACTCCAGAATGATGAGATCAAAACTATTGAGACATTAAAAAACGCCATTCCCATCGGTAAGCACGCCTTTTTAAAGGGAAGAATCCCTCAAGGAATTATTAATCAGACCATAAGTGTGTTGGAGCGGTATAAGCAGGTTTTAATCGAGCTTGACGTCAAAGATTTTGCCGTGATCGCGACCACCGCCGTAAGGGAAGCCAGAAACAGGGATATTTTCCTGGATACGGTTTTTCGCAAAACCGGATTTAAGATTGATGTGCTCAACGTCGGTGATGTTGTTTATTACATTGATTCCTTCCTTTCGCATTCCAATAAAATCAAGAAAGCCTATCCCATTCGAGAGAAAAACCTGCTCATCGGCGAACTCGGGGCCGGAAGCCTGGACGTTTCGGTCATGGAAAAAGGCAATACGCTCATGAACATCGGTTTTCCTATCGGAACACTGCGCCTGGCTCAGCTCATGGCTGGGCTCGACGGAAGCATGGAAGAAATTTATGACGCGGTTGAAGAATACATTGCCCACGAAATTAAATATCTCAAACAGATGAGCCCAAAACTTAATGTGGATGACGTTATTTTGATTGATGAAAATTATTCGGTCTTTCTGCAGAACATCCTTCCTAATAAGAGGCGGGATTCGAATTTTTTCCAGTTTAAAAAGAATGAATCGGATGAATTCCTAGCCCGTCTTAGGGAACGCAGCGCGGTTGAAATAGCCAGGGACTACAAGATACCCGTTGATTATTCAGAAACGATTGTGGGTTATGCCGCGATTCTCAATTCTCTGTTTAAGCTGACTAATAAAGAAAATATCTATATTCTTGAAACGTCATTATCCGAAGCGATTCTGGCTAATCTTCTGGATAAATATGAGGCGGTTGAAAAAAACAATAAGACTGATCAGCTGGTTTCGGTTGCGACCTACCTGTGCCGGAAATTCAACCTTGATTTGGCGCATATGACGCATGTGGCCAATATGTCCCAGACGCTGTTTCATGAATTGAAAGATTCGCTCGGGTTAAAAGAGGGGGAATTAATTTATTTAATTCTGGCCGCCTACCTGCATGATATTGGAATGTTTATCAATAACCGCGCCCATCACAAACATACCGAATATGTTATTAATTCGCTCAATCTTTTTCGCCTGACCGAGGAGGAAATCAAGATTATTGCCGCGGTCGCCAGGTATCACCGCAAGTCTTCGCCGTTGTCGACGCACTTGATTTATAATTCGCTTTCTTCCGAACTGCAGATTTTGGTCCAAAAATTAAGCGCGCTTTTGCGGGTGGCTAACGCCCTGGATCGTTCTCACCGGCAGAAAGTCAAAAAGATGGAAGTTAAATTTACCAAAACGCAGGACATTAATCTGATCGTTTATACGCACGAAAGTTTTCTTTTGGAGAAATCTAATTTTCTCGAGAAAAAAGAATTCTTCGAGGAGATTACCGGAAACCGTTTGATTTTAATGGTCCGTCAGGAAGAAGCTTCATAAGATTTTAAAATATGGATTCAATGTTAGGAAGTGGTTATGTCTGAACAGTCGGAAGATCAAAAGAAAGTTAATATCAACCAGCGTGATTTAAGCTGGCTGGATTTTAACGCCCGGGTTTTAGAAGAGGCCATGGATCACGCGAATCCGTTGCTTGAGCGCCTCAAATTCGCGGCTATTTTTGTGAGTAATCTTGATGAATTTTTTATGGTTCGTGTGGCGGATTTAAAACGGATTATCGAATCCGGTTATAATCAGCAGGATGTCTACGGCTATTATCCCCACGAGGTCTACGCGCAAATTCGCCTGCGGGTCGATGAACTGGTCAAAAAGCTTTATGACATCCACGGCGGGAAAATACTTAAGGATTTGGAAAAACAAAAAATATCTTTAAAGACATTTACCGAATTATCCAATGACCAGAAGAAATTTGTTAAACGGTATTTTGACGCGACCGTTTTTCCGATCATTACCCCCATGGCGGTTGACCAGGGGCATCCATTTCCCGTACTGCCTTCCAAGACCATTGCTTTTGCCGTCAACGTTAACCGCGATGAACAGCTTCATCTGGCCATTCTTCCGATTCCGGCCAATTTGGGTCGGGTGCTGAAATTGCCGTCGGAAAAAGATTCTTATGAATTCATTTTGATTGATGAAATCATTAAAGAGCACATGAAGATTTTCTTTAAAGGATATAAGATCCAGGATTTTTCTTTGTTTCGTGTCATCAGAGACAGCGAAGTGTCGGTGGATGATGAAGACGCGCCCAATTTGCTTAAAGCCATGGAGAATGAACTCAAGAAACGCAGCAAGGCCAAAGCGGTTTACCTGGAAATTGAAAAATCCTGTTCGCCGGAATTGCTCGACGCCCTCTGCCAGGGAATTGATTTTCCTAAAGAGGAAGTGACATTTATCAACGGCACGCTGGATTTAACTTATCTGATGAATCTTTCTTCGCTCATTGAAATACCGCCTCTGGCCTATAAAAGTTTTGTGGCGGCTAAAACACCCTATGACAATATTTTTGAAAAAATTAAGGAAGGGGATTTTATCATTCATCTTCCGTTTCAGTCGTTTCATCCGGTGGCGGATTTAATTCAGTCGGCAGCTAAGGATGAAGGGGTCTTGGCCATTAAAATGACGCTTTACCGGACGAATGAGGATTCCGTCATTATTAACGCGTTAAAGCAAGCGGCTAAAAATAAGAAACAGGTGACGGTTCTGGTTGAAATCAAGGCGCGCTTTGACGAAGAGAAAAATATTGTCTGGGTGCGCGAACTTGAGCAGTCTGGCTGCCATGTGATTTATGGAATTCCCGGTTTAAAAATCCATTCGAAATTGACTTTGATCGTGCGCAAGGAAGAGGGCCGCATCCGACGGTATATCCATTTATCCACCGGCAACTATAACGAAAAAACAGCGCGCCAATACACCGATATCGGCTATTTCACCTGTAATGACGATTTTGGCCGTGATATCTCAGATGTGTTTAACGTCATGACCGGTTATTCCATGCCGTCGTTATGGAAGCGGATTGTTTCTTCACCGAATGATCTACGCCAATATTTCTTTGATCTTATTGATAATGAAATATCTTTTCAGAAGAAAAACAAGAACGGATCTATTTTTGCCAAGATGAATTCTCTCGAGGATCCGAAAATTATTGAAAAACTTTATCAAGCTTCTCAGGCGGGCGT
>JAHFGF010000043.1 GCA_023247595.1 Candidatus Omnitrophota bacterium | reverse complement strand
ACGCCCATGCCCACATTGCCGGGAATGAAAGACCGGATTATTTATCTCAATGGTTTTTCGAAAGTCTACGCCATGACGGGATTTCGCATTGGATGGGCGTGCGGACCGGCGGATGTCATCGCAGCCATGACGAAGATTCACCAATACACGATGCTGTGCGCTCCAATTACCGGACAGATTGCGGCTAGAGAAGCGATTCAGAACGGCCTCAAAGAAGTAGAACGCATGAAGCAGGAATATAACCGCCGGCGCAATTTTATCGTTGAGCAGCTTAACGACATCGGGCTGACGTGCCATATGCCGGAAGGCGCTTTTTACGCGTTTCCGTCTATTAAAATCACCGGCGAGACATCTATGGACTTTGCCAAAAATCTTTTAAGCCAGCAGAAGGTTGCGCTTGTGCCCGGCGTTGCTTTTGGCCAGTCGTGCGAGGGTTTTGTCCGCATTTCCTACGCGTCGAGCTTTGAAAATTTAAGGGAAGCGATCGCCCGGATGAAGATATATTTGGCAAAACGTTAAAAAACTCCGTTTAAAAATAATTGATATGGTTTTCTGACGAGATGGATATCAATCATCCATGAACAATGTGCCGCAGCGGATATACGCCGTTTTTTTTATTCCTATCCTGTTTCTCTTTTCATGTCTGCAATTGAAATCAGCCGCAGGTCCGTATTATCTCGGAAATAATCTCGATCCATCATACCTGTATCTTGTTAACTCCCTGTATATCTTAAATGGGTTGCCGCCGGATTTTATTCAGCATCCAGGCACCACGTTGCAGCTTTGGGGCGCCTTGGTGATTCGCTGTGTCGCCGGCCCAATTCCTTTCGGGCAGCTGGTAGAAAATGTCTATCGCAACCCGGAAGTTTTTTTAAACGCGATTTATTACAGCATACTCGCGGTCAATATTGGATCGTTGATTGCCTTGGGCTGGTATTTGTTATTGAAATTGCGACGGGTTGTTTGGGTAATTGTTGTGCAGGGTTCGGTTTTATTAATTGCTGTCTGGAATGCGAGTGGAGTTGCGCAGGGAGATATTCCCGTTGTCGCCAATGTCAACGCGGAAAATTTCTTCATTGGAATAACCAACATTTATAGTCTTTTATTGCTGAAGTTATATTTCGACCGAAAAGATGGGAAAATCAAGTTTTCTGGCCATCGGTTGGCAGCATTATTCGGGTTTATCGGTGGCATCGGCATTGTCACCAAGACTCTTTTTCTGGGCTGGGCGATAGCGCCATTTTTTTTAATTAAAGACTGGAAGGGAAGAGTCATATTTGTCCTGACGTTGCTGCTGAATATTGGCCTTTGGACCATGCCCATTTGGCCTAACCTGAAGCATATGGTCAGCTGGTATACAACTGCCTTAACCCATTCCGGCAATCATGGCGCTGGAGCTTTCAGTATTTTTGATTTTGGGAATTTTTATAATAATTTTTCCCGTATCATTACTGAAAACTTATTTTACTTCGGTATTTGTCTTATGATCGTCGGGAAATTGTTAGTCTCATTTTTGAACAGGAACAAACAAAGTTCGAAGGAAACAAAAGATTCTTTGGCTGTAGAGTTTGTATGCGTGATGCTCGCGGCTGTTTTTTTCACCATGCTTGTGATTGCCAGACAGCACGCGAGCCATTACATGGTTCCAACCGTCAATTTCTTGGGGCTTTTATGTTTTTTCGCGGGTCAAATATGGCCGGTTAAGGAATTTTTTCTAGGAGCAATTTTGGTCGTGTTCACTGTTTTTAATATGACGTTCGTTTCGACGACAGCGACCAAATTGTCACGTATGAGCACAGAGAATTATAATTTTTTTAAGAAGGTTTATAGTGATTACAAAGACGCCATAGTTTGCGGATTCTATCGTTCATCTTCTCCGGCTTTTGCTATGCAATTTGGAGACGAGAATCAAGGGCGCCTGGCTTATGTGGATGTCTTGCAGAAAGTTTATCCAAACACGGTTTTTTTTCATTATTGGAACAGGTATTTTTATGACGGACGCGATGTGATTAACTATGTGGATCTTAAAGAACATTTTCCCCGCATTTTATTATATGGAAGTCATTTGCCAGAAAGTTTTAACAAGAAGTATATTAAAGTCCGCGAAATTGCGGCTTCTTCTTCTGAGGGATTGTATGAGGTCGAACGTGTCACGATCGAAGAAGCGCTGACGGCGTTTTCTTTATCCAAGGATTTTGAGGCTCATCAGCAATACGTTCAGGCATACGCGTTGGCCCAAGAGGCGAAGGCGTTAGGGATGATCAATATTGACCCTTATATGGAAAGTCTTTTAAAGAAAATTATCCAGACCCCTTAACGTAAGGGATATTTTTTCAATGACTTGTTATCGGCCAGAAATTCGTTACAATGAAAACATCATTGACGGTATAAATGAAAATCATGTCGAAATCCTCTTCTAATAACGATATCGATTTTGAAATCCGCTTTTACGAGAGCATTCTCAAGGAATCTCCGGATTTTATTGAGACGATGATTGCTTTGGCCGACCTGTATACAAAAAAGGGATTGCACCGCGAAGGTCTGGAATTAGACGAGCGGCTTTCCCGGATGAGGCCTGATGATCCGGTAATTTTTTACAATCTGGCGTGCAGTTATTCTTTGTTAAATGAACAATACGCCGCGCTCAACGCCATCAAACGCGCCATTGAATTGGGTTATGATGATTTTGATCATTTGTATGCCGACAAGGATTTAGGGAATTTAATGTCCGATGAAGAGTTTCGAAAATATTTAAAGAATATTCAGAAAAAATTGAAATCCTCCAAAACATCTCTTCCGAAGAAAGAGTAAAACGCATGATCCGGCCGCTATTTGTGAAGGTGCACAAAAACCACCTGTTACGCCACGTCTTATTTTTACTAGTTTTGATTTTAGCTGCTCAGTCGCGTGCTTTTGCTCAAGCCGTCCCAACCGTTTCCTATGACATCGATGCGGCCATCGACATGGAACAAAAAACCATTTCCGCTCATCAGAATGTGACCTTTCGAAATGCCGCCTCCAAATCGACAGACACCGTTTATTTTCATATTTATCCCAACCGCAATTATTCTCCCAGCGAAAAAGCTTTTATGATGCGTTACGCGGGTTATTTCAAAGTGGATCCGTTTCCGGATGGATTTCCCAAAGACGCCATGAAGGTTTCGAAGGTGATTGTCGACGGACAATCAACTGAATTTGCCATTGAAGGCGAAGACCAAACGATTTTAAAAGTACCGTTGCCGAAATCCGTTGGTCCCGGTGATTCAGTCACGCTCAGCCTGGATTTTACAGTGAAGATTCCGCACGCCTACGGACGGTTCGGCTGGCATGAACGTATCGTTGCCCTTTCGCGATGGTATCCTATTCTTTCCGTTTATAACGAGGAAGGCTGGAACAATTATCCGTTTTATCCATTCCATCGCCCGTTTTTTTCCGACGCGGCGCAGTATAAGGTGAAATTGTCCGTGCCTTCCGAGCAGGTCGTTATTCATACCGGTGATCTGATAAAGGTATCGCAGGCTGGGCCGACAAAAATTCTGGACATTTCAACCAGTCTTGCGGTCCGTGAATTTTCGCTAGCCATGAGCCCGGATTATCAATTCGTTGAAGGCCAGTATCAATCAGCCAGCGTGAAATCGTATTATCTTCCCGGACGGGAAAAACGCGCGCGGGAGGCTTTAGACAATGCCTTGGGCTTGATGAAGTTTTACTCTGAAAAATTTGGAGCGTATCCCTACAAGAATTTCAGCATCGCGCCCGTTTATTTGGGGTATGGCGGGGAGCAGATGTCGAATATAATTTTTATTGATTCGCGCGTTTATGAACTGCCCCGGTTTTTACCGAGGTATTTTGATTTTCTCATTGCCCACGAGACGGGTCATCAGTGGTTTTATAACATCCTTGGCATTGACAGTTTCAAAGAAATTTGGATGGAGGAAGGATTTAATTCTTATTTTCTTCTGCAATATTTGGAACATAAATATGGAAAAAACGCGGATATCATCGATAGCAGCCGTCAGCCGCGCTGGATTCAGGTTTTTATTCCCCATATGTCGTTTCGAACCACCGGCGGAGTGCGCTATAAAATGCTCGCCCGTCAGGGATTGGACCATCCGATTGTTGATAAATTATCCGGCTATGCCGAACCCAGCACTATTTTTTCTTTGGCTTATGGGAAAGGTTCGATTGTTCTGGGAATGCTCAAAGATCTCATCGGTCAGGAAGCGTTTGACAGGGTTTATACCCGTATCTTTAAAGATTTTGCGCATAAGAATTTCAGCCTGAGCGATTTTAAAAAAATCTGCCAGGAAGAAAGCGGTAAAGATTTAACTGATTTCTTTAATGCCTGGCTTCACACGGCTCAGAAGTTTGACGTGGCCGTAAACGGCGTCAAAGGGCAGACCGTTTTTTTGAAAAACCGCAGAGGCATCGCCATGCCGGTTGACGTAGAAATTACGTTTGCCGACGGCTCAAAGAAAAATTTAGAATGGGACGCGAAATCCCGAACAAGCAGGCTTGATGTCAACGGAGAGCTTCCGATTAAAAGCGTTGTTCTCGATCCTCAGGAAAAATGGCTCGATTTAGACCGGACCAATAATCATTGGCCGAGGCAGGTTAAGGTAAAACCAGTGCCGCTGTATTATCCGCTGTATGATCTGCCGCTTTTTTTGCCGGAGGATTCCTATAATGTTGTCGTCGGGCCTGAACTCAACCAGGGCATTGGCCTTAAGGCATCGGTCCAGAAACCTTATGATCAAATTCTTTACGGCGCGACTGATTATGATTTTAATAATAAATGGCATACGTCCCGCGTCGGGTATGAATTGGATAATGTGTTGGGTTCTTTGGCAACAGCCGGCGTTGAAATGCAGAACCGGACTGATTTAAAAGACGGCGAAGATGATTTGGTTTCGGGCAAATTATTTTTGCGCCAGGAATTATGGCCGGCGCCTTACGGTTTGTTTGATGTCAATGACCATGTTAGTTTGTATCTTATCCGCAACCAAAGTTTAAACCGGACGAAAATTTTTGGAGGCAGTGAAGATATCCGCAACGCGTCGTATTTGCGCAATGATGAGGCAATCATCGGCAGCGCGCTGCATCTGAGCCGGGCTCGGCCCTATCCTGACCCGAGAGAAGGGTATTCAATTGATACCATGATTGAAAATTCCGGACATTTTTTGGGCGCCACGCAACAGTTTTGGCGCGCGCTGATTGATTACCGTGTCTTTGGCCCAGTGACCGCGCAGAGCAAATTGGCCCTTCGGTTGAAATACGGCTGGGGAAGCAGTAATGATAAAAATCTTTTTGAGTTGGGCGGCATCGACGGCCTGCGCGGATTTGACCGCAAAACTGTCCGCGGTGCCAACGCGGTTTTGGGAAGTTTGGAGTACCGGTTTCCTTTACTCAATCATTTAAACTTAAACGCCTTTGATCACCTAATCGGTCTTGAGAAAATTTCGGGCGTCGCGTTTTTCGACGCTGGGCAAAGCTGGTATGACAGTTTTAGAAATACCAGCCTCCGTAAAAATGCCGGCGTAGGCTTGCGGTTTCATGTCAGCATCGGGTCGTTTCTGGAGAAGATGATCATCCGCGTTGATGCCGCGCGCGCCATCAATGACCCCGAAGATGACGTGCGCTATTGGTTTGGGGTCAACCAAGCGTTCTAATATCAATACACATGTATTGACAATTAATAGACGGGCCGTATATACTTGAACCATGAATAGAACAAGCAAATCTTCCCAGTTGCAGATTAGGGTATCCCCAGGAGAGAAGGCGGCCATCGCGCGTTATGCCCGCCGCGCGAATATGGGCATTTCCGAATGGGTCTTAAGCAAGGCGCTTCCCTCGCAACAGCAGGCTTTTGCGGATTTGTTGGTCAAGCTTAAAAGCGCCTCAGACGCGAGTTATGTTTTTGCCGAGATCCATGATCTTTTAAATACAGCCGCCGCGGATGAATTTGAATCTATGACGGCCTTCGCGCCGCCGGTTTCGTTGCCGTCCTATCTGGCCAACTATGTCGCTGCCATGGTGGAATACGCGGCGGCACAGAAAGAAAGAAAAGTTCCATTCTGGACGCGGGATATTTCCCCTTTGGATGCGCCTGTTTTTGGGTCGGATTTGACAAGTTTACGACTTTATCTACTAACGCATTCGCCGCCTCCGTTTCGGCGCCGCAATATTTTTATCGATTCGACCATCGGGCAAAGGGTTTAAATTCATGTCGTTTTTTACCAAAGAAGATATCAAACGTCTCTTCGGCCTTCTCAACGACCAGTTGCGTTCCCAGTCGCTCGAAGGAGAAATTTATTGCGTGGGCGGCGCGGTCATGTGCCTTGTGTTCAACGCCCGGCCGTCGACCAAGGATGTGGACGCGTATTTTCAACCCGCCCAAAAAATTCGAGAAGCGGCCGCCAGAGTAGCGGCTAAATCTGGGATCAAGGAAGACTGGCTCAACGACGCGGTTAAAGGTTATTTCAGCGACAAGGGCGATTATGACGCGTTTCTTGAATTAAGCCATCTGCGCGTGTTTACCGCCCGGCCCGAATATCTTCTGGCTATGAAATGCCTTGCCATGCGCATCGGGGAGGAGTTTCATGACGTCGAGGATATTCGTTATTTGATACGGTATCTAAATCTTAAAACCTACAAGGAAGCGGTTAACGTGATGACGCGCTACTATCCGCTTGAGCGGTTTCCCCAGAAAACACTTTATGCCCTTGAAGAGATTTTTGGAAGCAAGAAAAAAAGGCTATGAAAACTCATCGCCAAGAGCTATGGTTTAACACTAAAATCCGTCGGGATTATATCAACATCACCGGCCAGGTGCAGGAGGCTATTGATAAAAGCGGGATCAAAGAAGGTTTGTGTTTGGTCAACGCCATGCACATCAGCGCCAGCGTTTAAGCGTTCAACGAGCCAAAACAATGCGCTTCGGGGACAGGATTAGGTTTGAGCTTAAAGGTATTTTAAGGATGAAACATTTTAAAACAAAACATAGTTATCATGATGCGTATATTCTTGGTTATTCCTGGAATGAATCGGATTTAATTTTGAAATTAGAACCATGTGAAAAGTTAGATCCTTCAGAAGTCCGATTTCTTGATGTTAAGAACAGGCAGGAAGTGACGGAGAAGCTGGAAAAAATTCTAAGAGAGCCGACTCATAATTCGGCTATTTTTAGTATTGATAGAAAAGATAAGCAGAGATTTGTGGTCTGTACATCAATTTCATTAGAAATAATTTGTCAGGATGTTTTGGAATTATGAAATCCTATCGCGAAGAACTCTGGTTTAACACCAAAACCCGTCGGGATTACATTAATATTACTGACCAAGTCCAAGCTGCCATCGACAAAAGCGGGATCAAAGAAGGCCTCTGTTTAGTGAACGCCATGCACATCAGCGCGAGCGTTTATATCAATGACGATGAGTCTGGTCTTTTGAAGGACTATGACCAGTGGCTGGAAAAATTGGCGCCGCATGAGCCCGTCAGGCAATATCGTCATAACGACACCGGTGAAGATAATGCTGATGCCCATTTGAAACGTCAGATCATGGGCAGAGAAGTTGTCGTCGCGGTTACCAGCGGAAAATTGGATTTCGGCCCCTGGGAGCAGATTTTCTACGGAGAATTCGACGGCCGCCGGGCCAAGAGGGTGTTGGTTAAGATTATCGGGGAATAATTGTTATAGTAAGCGGTAGGTAGTAAGTAGTAGGTTGTAAGTAGAAGTAAGAAAAAATTTTGGCATTTTGATTTCTACTTACTACTTACTACCTACTGCCTACTATTTACACAGAGTCTCAGAAAGGAAACTCGGTTATGAGCTTAATTGTTTTAGGTACAGTCGCCCTTGATCATGTCAAAACTCCGTCGGGAGCTAAGAAAGATATGCTGGGAGGTTCTGCGGCGCATTTTTCCATGAGCGCCAGGCTTTTTACCAACGTGCATTTGGTTGCCGTGGTCGGTCAAGATTTCCCAGACAAACATTTGGCGTTTTTGAAACGCAAGGGGATTGATTTAACCTCTTTGAAAATTGGGGAAGGCAAAACGTTCCGCTGGCAGGGAGAATATAAGAAGGACGATTTAAATACCGCCTTGACTCTGGCCACTGAGCTTGGGGTTTTGCAAAGTTATATTCCGTCGGCGGCAGAACATCAGAAACGCATTTCCAATGTTTTCCTGGCGAATTTCGATCCGGATTTACAAATGAAACTTTTAAGCACATTGCAAAAGCCGCAGTTCATCGGTTTGGACAGCATGAACCTATGGATTCATCACAAGGCCGCGTCGCTGAAACGCCTGATGAAGAAGGTTCATTTGTTTGTCGCCAATGACGCGGAAGCGCGGGCCTTGACCGGGGAAGGCAATATCATTAAAGCGGCCAAAAGGCTTTCGCAAATGGGGCCGAAGTTGATTGTCGTTAAAAAAGGTGAACACGGCGTTTTGTTTTATTCCAAGAGCCTGATGTTTTCCTTTCCGGCCTATCCCGTCGACAGAGTTGTTGACCCCACCGGCGCCGGCGATACTTTTGCCGGAGGGTTAATGGGTTATTTATCAAAGGTTAAGAAGGTGGATGAGAAGAGTCTGCGTAAAGCTCTTTTGTATGCCACGACACTGGCGTCTTTTAACGTCGAAGGATTTGGAATGGCCAGGACGGCTCCGTTAACCATGGCTGATGTGGAGCGCCGTTTAAAAACATTGGTCAGGTTTTCATCCGTCACGTAATGCCGTTTAATATTTAAAGCTTTGAGAAAGGGAAGTATGAGTGTTTTAGAATTTATATCGCTTATCTGTGCCATTGTTATGCCGTTTTTCAACATTCCATTAATTATGAGGATCATCAAACGGCGGTCCTCCGAGGACATTAGTTTGGTTTGGGCGTTAGGGGTTTGGATTTGCATTTTGCTGATGGCGCCGTCGGGTTTTCAGTCCAAAGACATTGTTTGGAAAACGTTTAATATTACCAATCTGGTTTTGTTTTCGGCAGTAGTGTTTTTTGTGCTGAAGTTTCATAAAAAGGCTGATCGGGGGATTAATGAATAAAGTTAACAAAGAAGAACATTTAAAAACTGGTGTTGTAACCATTGTCGGCAGGCCGAATGTCGGTAAATCAACATTGATTAATAAAATTCTAGGCGAGAAAATTGCCATTGTATCCAATGTTCCGCAGACAACGCGTAATCAGATCCGCGGCGTTTATAATGACGAACGCGGCCAGATTGTGTTTATCGATACGCCCGGGCTGCATCTGGGGCATGACCAGCTGGATAAATTTATGAACCGGGCATCCATTGGAAGCCTTCAGGATGTCGACGTGGTGATCCATTTGGTTGACACGACCGAACACATCGGCGTGGAAGAACGCAATGTGGTGGACCAGCTCAAAGGCATTAAAACGCCGATCATTTTAGGTTTGAATAAAGTGGATATTGGTAAGGGAAAGTTTATTCCTGATTACATCGCTTTGTGGGAAGAAGCCACAGGCAAAAATATCAATGAGATAAAAAATTTGACGCTGCTGCCGCTTTCCGGAATGACCGGTGTTCATATGGACAAGCTTATTGATATTGTCTTTGAACATTTAAAAGAGGGCCCGTTGTTTTATCCCCGCGATACAATTTGCGATTATCCCCGGAAAATGGTGATTTCCGACACCATTAGAGAAAAATTCTTTCAAATGATGCGCGACGAAGTTCCGCATTCCATTGCCGTGGTTATTGAAGAGATGAAACCCAGAAAAGGCAAGACGCTTTATATCCGGGCGATTATTCTCGTCGAAAGAGACAGCCAGAAAGAAATTGTCATCGGCAAAAACGGGTCCGTTCTTAAGAAGATCGGCACGGAGGCCCGCAAGGAATTGGAAGAGCTTCTGGAGCAGAAAGTTTTTCTGGAGATGTTTGTCAAGCCGGAGAAAAAATGGCGCGAGGATCATTCGGTTTTAGAGCAGATGGGCTACGCTTTTTAAATGAAAAAGAGAGTCTTAAGCGTTTCAGAAATCCAGTATAAGGAAGTTTGTTAAACCATGCAGATAATGGATTATGTCTCAACAGCGGCCGCGGCCGCTTTGCCGTTATTTGATATCCCGCTTATTGTGCGCATCATTCGCAGAAAATCAGCGGCGGATATCAGCCTGTCCTGGATTATCGGCCTTTGGGTGTGCAGTGTCGGCATGGCGCCGGCGGCTATTATTTCATCCCAGGATTTGGTTTGGAAAACTTTTAATATCGTCAATGTCATTTTGCTGACGGGAGTTCTGATTGCGGTTTTGTGTTATCGTCAGGGGAATCAGGCTGAGATTAAACAGTGAGCAAACTTTTAACCAATGAGGACATCGCCGTTGTTGTAGCCAGAATTTCAAAAGCCATGGCGCATTTGCCTGACCCGTCGGTAACATTGGTCGGTAAACGATGGAAAAGTCCGTTTCTCGTCTTGATTTCCTGTATTTTGAGTTTAAGGACCAAGGATGAAACCACGCTGCCGGCATCTGAACGGTTGTTTAAGCTGGCGGACACGCCGCAGGCCATGCTGAAGCTTTCGCTCGCGGTCATTGAACAAGCGGTTTATCCTGTTGGGTTTTATAAAACAAAAGCCAGGAGCATCCATGGCATATGCCGGGATATATTAG
>JAHFGF010000195.1 GCA_023247595.1 Candidatus Omnitrophota bacterium | reverse complement strand
TATCATTCAAACCAAGGTTCAAAATGGTTTCAAGCATACCAGGCATCGAACGGGCGGCGCCGGAACGGACAGAAACAAGCAAAGGATCTTTTTCATCGCCGAGCTTTTTGCCGGTAACTTTCTCGAGCTTCAAAACAGCGTCTCTAACTTCTTTTTCCAAACCAGCCGGAAGTTTGCGGCCGAGTTTGTAATATTCTTCGCAGGTCTGAATCGAGACGGTAAAACCGGCGGGGACCGGGATGCCAATAGACGTCATTTCCATGAGGCCGATGCCTTTGCCGCCTAATACATTTTTCGTGAGATCTTCGCCTTTAGCCTCCGCTTTGCCGGCGCCATACGAAAACACGTGCTTCTTAGACATTTGAACAACTCCTCTGTTTGTTGTGGTTATATTATAATATTTCTTGCCCGTCGTGGAAGATTGTGTCGACTTCGACTTAACATCTTTCTCGCTGCTTATAGATTTCATTTTAAATTCTCCGTTAGGTAATTTTTCAATTGAGCCACCGCGATGCGGTCCTGCTTCATCGTATCACGGTGACGGACAGTGACCATTTGGTCTTCCAAGGATTGAACGTCGACGGTGACACAGAACATGGTCCCGACTTCGTCCTGCCTGCGATATAACTTACCAATCGCAGCTGTATCATCGTAAACGCACACTATATCTTTTTGCAAATCTTGTTTGATGGCTTTGGCCAAGCTCACGATTCCGTCATTCTTCTTGAGTAATGGCAGAACCGCTACTTTGATCGGCGCGAGTTTCGGATGAAATTTCAATACCACGCGCGTAGCATCATTGACCGTTTCCTCATGGTAGGCGTCGACCAAGAACGCCAACGTCGCACGGTCGCATCCACCGGAGGGTTCGATGACATAAGGATAAATTTTTTCGTTGGTGACTGGATCCCTGTATTGCAGATCTTTTCCAGAGAATTGCGCATGCTGTTTAAGGTCGTAGTCGGTACGATTGGCAATGCCCTCGAGTTCAGACCAACCAAACGGAAATAAATATTCAAGATCCGTACAACCTGCCGCATAATGCGCAAGTTCATCTTTAGCATGAACACGTCGTCTAAGTTTCTCTTTGTTAAGCCCCAATGAAATGTACCAATTAAATCGATCTTCAATCCATTGTTCGTGAGCTTCCGGCGCCTTTTCAGGATGACAAAAATATTCAATCTCCATCTGCTCAAATTCACGGCTGCGAAAAATAAAATTCTTGGTCGTCACTTCATTGCGAAACGATTTACCAACCTGGGCGATCCCTAACGGTAACTTTCTGTGCGTGGCGTCAATGACATTGATAAAATTGACAAAAATACCTTGCGCTGTTTCCGGCCTTAGATAAACTTTTTCCGCGGTTTCTTCAACGGGACCCAACGAAGTTTTGAGCATCAGGGTGGCAGCCACACCTTGTTCCGGCAAGGCCTCGCCGCAATTCGGGCACGGCGTGCGGGCAATACCGGATGAGGTCGAGGCCAACCGTCTGACAAAATCTTCAAACTTTAAATCAATGCCTTGCCCCACACCTGAACCCTTGAAGGCATGATGAAGGTCCTCAATAAACGAAAATGTCACTTCAGGCTCTTTGACAAGCGCGAGGTTCGGAGCCATCGATTTCCCAGGTCCTTTGGCCCAACGAATCAAAAATAACTGATCCTTCGGCTTTTCCATGGCCTTAGTTAAAGATTCAAACCAAGGGCTCTGTCGAATCTCATCGAAAACTTTATCCAAACGGAAAAATTTGTTACAGGCGGGACACTTAACAAAAGGATCTGAAAAACTATCCGCATGACCTGACGCTTTCCAGACCATAGAATTCATGAGAATTCCGGAATCCAATCCAACAACATCATCCCGACGGTGAATAATATCCTGCCACCAAGTGTTTTTGATATTGCGTTTGAGTTCAACACCCAAGGGTCCAAAATCAAAAACACCATTGAGACCGCCGTAGATCTCGGAGGATTGAAAAATAAAACCGCGCCGTTTGCAAAGCGCTACAATTTTGTCCATTAAATCATTTTCTGCCATAAGGAAGTAGTCATTGTATCCAAAAGTTTTTTAAAATGCAATAAATGTTTGTTCTTGCCCTTGCATTGTGCGCAATTAGTTGAATATATTGGTGTTCGGTTGGTGAAATTATTCTGCTGCGCGAAAATAATGGATTGTCAGTTTTGCTCCGAAGCAAAAGAACCAGTACTATACTTTTGCGAAGGAGAATAGCTTGGGACAGCCAATAAAACAGATGTTTTAAAAAAGCTTTCCTACAATAAACGGTAAAACTACTTCAACCTTAAGAATTCTCTCCCCCAAGTCAACTGTCCGAAAACCAACTTCAGTGAGTTTATTGATTTCATAATCAATAAACCCGCCTTCCGGACCAATAATAAGCGTGACTGGATTTTTAACACTTTTGGGACACGGTTGCCCCCCACCGGGATGAGCGACCAGCGGCAATGTCCCTTGGATAAGCTGCGGCAATTCATCATCAGCAAACTTCTTAAAACTTTTGCGTAAAACCACCTCGGGCATGAGCGTATCTTTTGCCTGTTCTAATCCCAGCACCAATTGATCATTGATTGCGTCCGAACTTAACGATGAACTTTGCCAAAGGCTTTTTTCAACGCGATAAAAATTCAAAAAAATAATTTTCTTAATACCCAAACTACTGGCGCACTGCAATACTCTTTTAATCACCTGCGGTCTGGGCAAAGCGAGGATTAATGTCATATTCAGAGGTTTCGGCGGCAGTGATTTAAACTCAACGGATAGAAGGACCGAACGGCCATCAATCTGCAAAACCTTTCCCGTTCCAATGCGATGATTGACCGACCCCACAGTTAATTCATCGCCGATCTTTGGCTTTAAGACTTCAAAAATATGCCGATGCCTGCGCCCCGTCAAGCGAATCTGATGGAGACTGTCTATTTGATCGTTGGAATTTAACAAAATCAAATTCATACGTCGGGAAGGATTTAATCTTTTAACTTTCTAAATTCAGCTTCATCCATCTTAAAACTATGCTCGGGACCTGGGAAGGATTGATGCTCAACATCTGATTTATATTTTTTTAACGCCTCTAAAATCATCGGACTTAAATCGATGTATTTCTTTGTAAACCTTGGCTGATAACGGTCAAACAATCCCAACAAATCATTGATAACCAGCACTTGACCGTCACAATGAACGCCTGAACCAATGCCAATCGTCGGTATTGATAATGTTTCCGTAATAATCGCAGCCAATTCCTGAGGAATACATTCTAAAACAA
>JAHFGF010000194.1 GCA_023247595.1 Candidatus Omnitrophota bacterium | reverse complement strand
GGACGCGCATTCGGCGCCTAAGCTCGGGAGAGAATCCAATTTATTTGATACGGAATTTAGTTACCGCGGCATTTACAACGCGCTAAAAAATAAGAATGATCCCGGCCTGGTTGCAACCGTTGAATTCTTTCCTGAAGAAGGCAAGTATCATTATGACGGCCATCGCGATTGTAAAACGCGGCTTCACCCGACGGAAACAATCAAGAACAAAGGCCTGTGTCCCGCGTGCGGCAAACCGGTGACGGTTGGCGTCATGGCGCGCGTTGAAGAATTGGCGGACCGTCCGGAAAACCAAAAGTCACCGCGCTGGCGTCCGTACAAGAGTGTCATTCCCTTGCCTGAGATCATCGCCGAAGCTAAGGGATCTGGCGTTAACACGAAAGGCGTTCAGGAGTTTTATCAGCAAATGCTTTCTAGCATCGGCAATGAGTTTTACATTTTAATGGACGCGTCGATTGAAGAAATCCGCGCAAAGTCCGGCGAGGTTATGGCTGAGTCCATTTCCCGGATGCGCAAAGGCGAGGTCGCGATCGCCGCCGGCTACGACGGCGAATTTGGTGTCATTAAAATTTATTCCGAGAAGGAACGCAAAGCCATCGAAGGGCAGTTGGCTTTATTTTAGCAATTAACATGAATGCTCGCGTGTTCAGAATATGGTTTTTGTTGTGTGTCGGGCATGTGGTTTTATTTTGCCTGATATTGCCTGTGATGCGCGGCGATTTTTACCATTTCATTCGTGTTTTTTATTTTACCGCTTTATTTCTGGCTGAATTTGGTATCCCGGGGCTTGTCGTCCCGGCTGAAGGATGGGGTTGGCCTTTCGCGACGCCGTTGGGTATGACGATTTCAGTTTTTGTCTGGATCTTGGCCTATTTCTTGACGGCTTGTCTGATCGGTCGATTATTAAATAAGAAATAAATATTTTCGCAGTATTTGGATTGTTGAAGGGAGTCAGAATATGATACGCACATTATTTTTGGCGGCTTTGTTGCTTGGTTTTAACGTTGTGCTTTATGCCGCCGAACCGACGGAAGAACAAAAAGAGATCGTCGGCCAGAAGGTCAATGACGCGATCAGCGCCGCTGAATCATGGCTGGCTATTATTGATAACGGCCAATATAACGACAGCTGGGCTAATGCCGCCCAGCTTTTTAAAGATAAAGTTCCCGAAGGCCAATGGGAAACGAGCCTACGCCAGGTGAGAGAGCCATTAGGAAAGACTGTGTCCCGCGAAGTGTCTAATTATCAATACCTCACAAATTTGCCCGGCGCGCCGAAGGGCGAATATGTCGTCATTCAATTCAAAACTTCTTTCGAAGAAAAACCGGACAGCGCTGAAACCATAACCCCGATGCTCGATAGCGACGGACAATGGCGCGTTTCGGGATATTATATTAAATAAAAGTAAGCAGTATGTCGTAAGGGTAAGTAGAAGCATCTAAAGGTTTACTGCTGACAGTTTAGTTCTCACTTAGAAATGCCGACTAACACCCATCTCAATTTTGCTCAGGCACGCGCTGTCGAACATGACGGCGGACATCTATTAATCGTTGCCGGCCCGGGCACAGGCAAGACACACACCCTCACGCACCGCATCGCGCATCTCGTTAAGAGCCTGAATCCAAACGAAAAAGTCCTCGCGGTCACATTTACCAATAAAGCTGCCAAAGAAATGCGGGAACGCCTTTTGTCGCGTGACGCTGATATTCAGAAAACCGTTTCCGTCGGGACCTTCCATAGTTTTTGTCTGAATCCTTTGCGTCAATACGCCAGACACACAAATCTTCCAGAAAATTTTCGCGTGGCCTTGCCGGAAGAGATCGAGGCCTTGCTCAAGTCCGTCTGGGACATGCCTGCCAAAGAAATGAAAGAAGTCATTGCGGAGATTTCAAACTGGAAATCGTTTACGTCTAATCCCAATAAACCGGTTCGGCTCAAGGAGTATAACGACCTTTTGCGTGGCCGCGGCCTGGTTGATTTTGATGATCTGATTAACGCCACGCTTATTCTGTTGTCGAACAACGAAAAAGTCGCTCAAGACATTCGGCGCGCATACCGGTTTGTCTGTGTCGACGAGTATCAGGACTTGAATGCCATTCAAAACGCGTTTTTAAAGGAAATGGTCAAAGACGGCGTCCGATTAACGGCCATCGGCGATCCCAACCAGGCAATCTATGGATTTCGCGGCAGCGATGTCCGTTTTTTTGGCCAGTTCGACCACGATTTTCCGCAAGCCACCGTCATCATGCTCAGGGAAAATTACCGGTCGACGGAAAATTTGCTTGCCGCCAGCGGCCAGGTTATCGCCGCGGGACGCAACCGGTCATCCGCGCTTGAGGCGATCGCGAATATCCATACGCAAGGCCGGCTTGTTGTCCATGAATCTCCGACGGACAAAGCTGAGGCTGAGTTTGTGGTCCATCAGATTGAAAATTTGGTCGGCGGAACAAGCATGTTCTCGCATGACTCCGGCCGGGTGAAAAACACCGGCGCATCACAGTGCAGTTTTGGGGACGTGGCAGTCCTTTATCGTTTGAACGCGCAAAAAAACGCGCTTAAGCAGGCGTTCGAACGCAGCGGAATCCCGTTTCAAATTTGCGGCGACCGGCCTTTGGGGCTGACGCCCGAGGCTGTTGATGCGCTGCGGAAGTTCGCATCGCAAACAAATCTTAAGAATCCGGCGGATATCCTTAAAGCTTTCGCGCAAAGCGAGGAAGGTAAGTCTTTTTTGGAGCGTGACCGACAGCTGGCCGCGGATTGGGATGGATTGCTTAATTTTTCCCAGAAGTCTGATTCGCTGGAGGATTTCTTTGATCAGATTTCGCTGCAAAAGCCGGAGGATTATTTTGAATTTAACGTCGAGAAGGTTTCGCTTATGACGCTGCATGCCTCCAAAGGTTTGGAATTTCCAGTTGTGTTTATAACCGGATGCGAAGAAGGAATTTTGCCTTTGGATATTGCCAACATGCGGTCCGATGTTGAGGAAGAAAGGCGTTTGTTTTATGTCGGCATGACGCGCGCCAAGGACTATCTTTATTTGACACGCGCCTTTAAAAGGCTTTTATTCGGACATGCGTTTAATAATCCGTCTTCGAGGTTTCTGGCCGATATTAAAGAAGACCTGAAGGCGTACGAGCAGATGCAAAAGAGAACCCGTCGAGAAGTGGACCAAGAAGACGATCGTCAGCTTACCCTGGAAAATTGTAATTAGAAGTGCGGCGGGGAAAATTTTTAAAAGCTCCATAGATCAGTGAAAACTGTTACTTTGTAAGTCTGCGAAACAAAACA
>JAHFGF010000193.1 GCA_023247595.1 Candidatus Omnitrophota bacterium | reverse complement strand
CCTCGGCAATTACCTGCCCCGCATGCCGCGCCGCAAACCGCGCCTGGAACCAAATTGCCGCATTGGTCGCAATCCGGTAAATAAGGGCAATCTTCAAAACAGGTAAATAGCGGATCTCCCGGACCGTTGGGATGCCCCGGCTCGCCTGTTTCACCATTATTGCATATGCCGTCGCCGCAATATGCAATGGCAGAAGAAGGAACAACACAGGGCGCGCCGCCAAATGCCGGCTGAGGACAGGCGCATTCCCGCTCGCCGTTTGGTTTAGGCGCGCACCATCCGCCTTTAATCGACTTCGGATTTTTTCCCATAATGACTTCAGTGACAGCATTATAGTAGCCTTCAGTTGGTTCTTGGGCCTTATTAAGAATAGAATTTGAGGTAAGATTAGGCTTGAGGGCAATAAAAACAACAACGGCGACAACCGTTAACAGCAGCATATATTCCAATGCGGCCTGCCCACTTTTTCGGATTCTTTGATCAATCATAATCAAGATCTTTTCGTGATTGGATAGCCTACATTAAGAATATAACACGCGGGCATTCAAAATCAACGGGTAATTATTATGCTTCGCGGGTATATTCTCGAGCAGAATAATTGCTCCGAAGCAAAAGAACCAGTTCTATTACTTTTGCGAAGGAGAATAGAATTACGGCAGGAAAAAAATCAAAACTATCCGGCAAGAGACCGCAGTCCTTTAACGGTTTCTTTTAAGTCGGCAGAACCGTAGAGATAGCTGGCGGTAATCAGAACATGCGCGCCGGCCTTGACGGCATCCGGAGCTGTCTGGGCATTCACCCCGCCGTCGATGGCAATGTCGCCTTTGAACGTTCGGGAAAGTTCTTTGATTTTAGGAAGGACATCCAAATTGAATTTCTGTTTGGCAAATCCCGGGTTCACCGACATGATTAAAACTCCGTCGATGGCGTCATAAATATTTTTAATGCACAGCGGGGTTCCGGGATTGATGACAACGTAAGCTTTCTTTCCATGATTCTTAATGCGTAAAAGATCTTTGCGGATTCGTTCCTCGTCGATAGAATCCACCTCTTTAGGATATTGTCCATAGGATTGACACGCGGCCCGGCGCTGTCCGTAACATTCCGCTTGAATCTGGATGATATCCGCCCCAGCGTCGGCAAAGGCATCAATGTAATCCCAGGGATGTTCAACCATCAAATGCGCTTCTAACGGAAGTTTCGTATGCGGACGGATTGCGCTCACAATGACGGGGCCGATGGTTATGTTGGGAACGAAATGTCCGTCCATGACATCGATATGGAAACGACTGACGCCCGCATCTTGACTGCGCTTAATTTCACTGGCAAGGTTGGAAAAATCAGCGCATAAAATACTGGCGCTGACTTCGATGGATCTATTCATAGAAATTTTTAAGATCTATCCGGCTACGCCGAATTGCTTACGCGTTCGGCTTCGCCGGACAACAGTCTTCGTTTCCCTATAAAACCAGGCGAAGTTCCCAAATGAAAATTTGGGAACGAAGACTGGTGCGCGAGGAGAGAATTGCCCGTCATGAACCTTTGGTTCATGACGAGGTCTCGCCACCGCAGCTGCGGTGGCGGAAACTCTCCCCAACAAACAAATGCGCGAGGAGAGAATTGAACTCTCACGGGTTACCCCACACGCCCCTCAAACGTGCGCGTCTACCAATTCCGCCACCCGCGCGAAAGCACGAATATCACAAATCTAACCAACGAATGCTTGACGGATATCACGGATGATCAGCATTCATAAGGGGAAGGAAAAATATTAATAAAAACTTTGACCAATTGCAAGGATGATTATTCGTGTCATTCGAGAGAGCGCATCAAAACTACTTCGCTATTAACGCCGCGGCCACGAATCCGCGGAATAGCGGATGCGCCACGTCGGGTTTGGATTTAAATTCCGGATGAAACTGGCAGCCGACAAACCAGGGATGATTTTTAAACTCGATGATTTCAACCAAATCCCTGTCCTTGTTGATTCCGGCAAAGATCAAACCTTTGGCTTCCATTTCCTTCTTGTATTCGTTATTAAATTCATAGCGATGGCGGTGGCGCTCGGAAATCTTACCCTGTTTGTACAATTCAAAACTCTTGGAATGTTTTTCTAACTGGCAGGGATACGCCCCCAGCCGCATGGTTGCGCCCATCTTCTTGACATTTTTTTGTTCTTCCAAAAGGCTGATAATAGGATACTTGGTGGATTTATCAAATTCCGTCGAGTTAGCATCCTTCATCGCGCAGACATTACGGGCAAACTCAATGGTTGCCACCTGCATCCCCAAACAGATTCCAAAGAAAGGTATTTTGTTTTCGCGGGCGAATTTGACCGCTTTGATTTTTCCTTCAATGCCCCGCGATCCGAATCCGCCTGGAATTAAAACACCTTGAATGCCGTCGAGACGTTTCTCAATTTTTCCTTTTTCCAAATCTTCAGAATCAATCTTCTGAACCAGCACGCGGGCGTTATTGGCGATTCCGCCATGCACTAAGGCTTCATAAATGGATTTATAAGCGTCCTGCAGGGCGATGTATTTTCCGACGACGGCAATCTTGACTTCATATTTGGGATTCTTGACCCGAGCCACCACAAAATCATTCCAGGTTTTTAATCCTTTATCAGGAACTTTAATGTTGAGCCGGCGCACAATTAAATTATCCAGCCCTTCTTTTTTCAAAGCTCCGGGCACTTCATAGATATGTTTAACATCGGCCATTTCCACGACGGAATCCACATCCACGTTGCAGAACAGCGCGATTTTCTCCCGCTGTTCCCTGGGAATCGGTTTTTCCGTACGGCACAACAGAATATTGGGGATCATGCCGATTTCACGCAAACGTCCGACGCTGTGCTGGGTGGGTTTGGTTTTCAATTCTCCGGCGGATTTAATATAAGGAAGCAATGTGACGTGAATATTAATCGCATAACCCTCGCCGACTTCCCAGCGTAACTGGCGGATAGCTTCCAAAAACGGCAGGCTTTCAATGTCGCCGACCGTTCCACCAATTTCAACGATAGCGACGTCCACATCATCGGCCTTGGCCACTTTGCGGATCCGTTCCTTAATCTCGTCGGTGATATGCGGAATGATTTGAACCGTTTTTCCTAAATAATCGCCGCGGCGTTCTTTGGTGATGACGGAATAATAAACTTTTCCGGCGGTCACATTACTGTCTTTGGTCACATGCGCGTTGGTGAACCGTTCGTAATGCCCCAGGTCCAAGTCTGTTTCCGCGCCGTCTTCCGTGACATACACTTCCCCGTGCTGGTAGGGATTCATTGTTCCGG
>JAHFGF010000042.1:6832-10916 GCA_023247595.1 Candidatus Omnitrophota bacterium | reverse complement strand
CAGCGGTTGAAAAAAATCCGATGTTGCGTTTGATGACATGGCGTTCGGCTTCGGAAAAACCGTTGGGGTCTTTCCACTGGGCAATGTCGCGGGCCATGTTGACTTCGGTGGGCATCCAGTGATTGGCGCAGGCATCCAGATAATAATGCCAGGCCCATTTGTATTTGATGGGCACCAGCTGATTGACGTCGACGGTACGGTTGTTTTTCAAAATGCGTTTACTTTCAACAGAGACGCGCTCCCGCGTCATGCGCAAAGACGTTCCGGTGACCGTGCATTCTTTGGCGATAGATTCAGGGGTGACTTCGGACATTCGTGATACCTCCAAGTAAGAAATATTTTTTAAAGTTGTCGGTGGCCTGTGGTCAGTGGTCAAAAAACCGATTACTCTTTTCTAACCACCAGACACTGGTCACAGACCACTGGTCACTGGCCACTTATTGACAAGACTCGCAATCCTGAATCGGTTCAGCGGCAACGGTTGTGACACGGCCTTTGTCATCACGCTGGCGTTGTCCGACGACGTCGTTATATTTATTAATGTCGAGCGTGCTTTTTTCAATACGGGTTGCGCCCATGGAACGCAGATAATAGGTTGTTTTTAAACCCTTCTCCCATCCGAACAAATACATGTCGCTCACCTTTTTGCCGCTTGGTTTGGCCTGATAAAGGTTTAACGACTGGCCCATATCAATCCACTTCTGGCGGCGGCTGGCGGCTTCGATCATCCATTCATAATCGATTTCAAAAGCCGTGGCGTATTTGCGTTTGACCTCCGCCGGGATTCTCGGAATTTCCTGGATGGATCCGTCGAAGTATTTGATATCATCAATCATTTCCTGATCCCAGATATTGAGCCTCTTTAAATCCTCAACTAAGTATTCATTGATGACGGTGAAATCACCGGAGAGATTGCTTTTGACAAACACGTTTTTGTAAACAGGCTCAATGGAGGCGGTCACACCCGTGATGTTGCCGATGGTGGCCGTCGGGGCAATCGCCATGACCAGGGAATTTCTCATGCCGCTGGTCTTGATGGCCTGACGCACCGGCGTCCAGTCCATGCGCATGGTGCGATCCATATCCAGATAACAGCCGCGTTCTTTTTCCAAAAGTTCAATCGTGTCATAAGGCAAGAAACCGCGGTCCCACTTAGAACCTTTGAATGTGCTGTAAACGCCGCGCTCTTTGGCAAGTTCCGTGGAAGCAAGAATGGCATAATAAGACACAGCCTCCATGCTCTCGTCGGCAAACTCAACCGCTTCTTTGGAAGCGTAGCTTAAATCCTGCAGATACAGCGCATCCTGAAAACCCATGATCCCTAAACCAACAGGACGATGTTTCTGATTGGCTGTTCCGGATTCCGACGTCGGATAATAATTGATGTCGATAACATTATCCAGCATCCGGACGGCAGTTGTAATGGTTTGGCTCAATGTTTTATGGTCAATCCCCTCCGGCGTCACATGAACAGCCAGATTAATGGAACCGAGATTGCACACCGCTGTTTCATCTTTAGAAGTATTCAAAAGAATCTCCGTGCACAAATTGGATGAATGGACAACGCCGGTGTGATCTTGCGGAGACCGCACGTTAGACGGGTCTTTCCACGTTATCCACGGATGGCCTGTTTCAAAAAGCATGGAGAGCATCTTGCGCCAGAGGTTAATGGCTGAAACCGTTTTGAAATTTTTGATCTTGCCGTTCTGGGCGAGCGCTTCATATTCCTCGTAGCGTTTTTCAAATTCCGCGCCGAAGATATGGTGCAGGTCGGAGACATCGTTAGGAGAAAAGAGCGTCCAATTGGCATTGGACTTAACTCTCTTCATAAACAAATCCGGAATCCACGCGGCCGTGTGCATGTCGTGCGTGCGGCGGCGTTCATCGCCGGTGTTTTTGCGCAGTTCCAGAAAATCTTCAATGTCCAGATGCCAAACTTCCAAATACGCGCACATAGCGCCCTGGCGTTTACCACCTTGGTTGACCGCGAGCGCCGTATCATTGGCTACCTTTAAAAACGGAATAATCCCCTGGCTCTTGCCGTTGGTACCTTTGATGCGCGAACCCATGGCGCGGACATTTGTCCAGTCATTGCCCAAACCGCCGCTCCATTTAGAAAGCATGGCGTCATCCTGGATGCATTTAAAGATATGAAACAAATCATCTTCGATGGTGGTTAGAAAACAGGACGACAATTGTGGATGGCAGGTGCCGGAGTTAAACAGCGTCGGGGTTGATGACATAAAACGAAATGTGGAAAGCGTGTTATAAAATTCAATGGCGCGTTCATTTTTTCTGGCGCCTTCATTAACCGCCAGGCCCATGGCCACGCGCATCCAGAAAATCTGCGGAAGTTCAATGCGGCGTTCGTCATGATGGATAAAATAACGGTCATACAGCGTCTGAAGCCCCATGTAACGGAAAATAAAATCACGTTCTGGAATAATGGCCTTGCCGAGCAGTTTGATATCAAAAGTCCGCAGTTTGGGTTCCACCAGCTGCAGGTCAATGGCTTTGGCAATGTAGGCGGCCAGATAGCTGGGATATTCCGCGCGCATGCGTTCAAAACTGGTTTCAACCCCAAGGGTTTCATGATATTCCTTGAGCAGTAACAGACGGGCGGCGACGTACGAATAGTTCGGTTCCCTCTCGATAAACGTGCGGGCGGCCATGATATTGGCCGTGCTGATTTTGCTCTCTGTTATGCCGTTGTAATAATTTTTAACCGCTTCTTTAAAAAGCAGATCGCTTGATACATCCGCCAATCCCTTGCAGCAGGTTTCAAGCTTAAAACGGATTTCGTCCAAATCAATGGGCTTCTCCACGCCGGAAGCCATCTTGACATTGATCTCCTTAACCCATTCCAAACTTTCCAAAAGGCCTGACTCAGCTTGTTCCCGTCGCTGTTTGGCGCGTTCTTCCCGGTAAATGATATACCGCTTGGCCACTTCATGATATCCGGCGGACATGATGGTGCGTTCCACAATATCCTGGATTTCTTCAATAGGAATGGCGCGTCCCTCCGGCCAGCGGGTGCGGATTTCAACTACAACTTTTTCAGAAAGTTCATGGGCTTTTTCAAGAAGGATTTCATTGAAATGGCCGTTGTTGTGAGCCTGAAACGCCTTGGCAATGGCCAAGTTGATCTTTTCAGGTTTAAATGACACCGGCTTGCTGTTGCGTTTGACGCAGGAATAAAGTTCAAAAACCGAACGGCGGGCGGCATGATGTTTGCGGTAACTGGCGTAACGTTCAGCAACTTCCTTAAAACCATTTTCATACAATTGACGAATCACTTCATCTTGGATTGCCTCAACGGTCAAAATTTCATTCTTTAAAGACCGTTCCTGAATGACGGCAAACACGCAGTCCGACACCTTAATGGCGTCTCTCATTTGTTCATCGGTCAATTCCGCTTCACGCGGATGGCCATAATATTCTTTAAAGGCGTTGGCAACGGCAAAAACTATGCGCTTGGGGTTATACTCAACTTGCTGGCCGTTTCTTTTTTGAACTTTGACTTCGGTATGAATGGTGGTTTCTTGTGACATTAGATATTCCCTCCAAGCATGAATAAATGATGATAACGATGGTATGAATACTTATGGTTGTGGACCTGAATTTTTTGAAGGGTACGGCCTTTGATGTGTCTTGTAACGAGGTTCATTCTTTTGACTTCTTTTGATGGAATAAGATTGAACTTTAGAGCGTTAAAACCACTATATATTGATAGAATTCAACTACAAGTACAAAATATAGTATTTTAAGAAGCGCCCAGTGTCAAGAAATTATTGGCTTTTTTTGATGATATTTTCCGACGGAATACAAAAATTTAACACAATTATTAAAAAATTTTAATTTCTTTTTTTGAATGAAAAACATCCCTCACGGCCCGCGAAACGCGGACCATGAGGTTAGTTAAAAATTACTTGCGGACAGCCGCAAAACGATTGTTGACTTCATCCCAATTGACGACGTTAAAAAACGCAGCGACATAATCAGGACGACGGTTTTGATAATTTAAATAATAGGCGTGTTCCCACACATCAACGCCTAGGAGAGGAGTTTTGCCTTCCATCAGAGG
>JAHFGF010000042.1:0-6822 GCA_023247595.1 Candidatus Omnitrophota bacterium | reverse complement strand
AATTTTCCATCTTTATTGACGGATAACCACGCCCAGCCCGAACCGAAGCGGGATGTCGCGGCAGCGGTAAATTTTTCTTTAAACGCGGCAAATGAACCGAATTCTTTTGTTATAGCCTCACCGATTTTCCCCGTCGGTTCTCCGCCTTTTTTAGGGCCCATGATGGCCCAGAACAACGAATGATTGGCATGGCCGCCGGCGTTATTGCGAAGTACGCCGCGGATCTCTTCCGGAACAGCGTTTAAGTTGGAAATCAATTCCTCGACGGATTTAGCAGCTAAATCCGCTTTTCCTTCCAACGCCTTATTGGCATTGTTGATATACGCCTGATGATGCTTAGTGTGATGGATTTCCATCGTGCGCGCATCAATATGCGGCTCAAGCGCGTTGTTAGAATATGGTAAGTTTGGTAACGTATATGCCATGAAAAACCTCCTCGAGAATAGTTGACGGATGATGGTTGATAGCTGATGGTAATCTGTTTTCTACTATCACCTATCCACCATCAACTTCACAATCGTTTATATTGCTTTAACCGCGTTTAATACCGCAGCGTAATCCGGTTCCTGAGCCACTTCCTTGACTAATTGAACATAACGGATTTTTCCAGATGCATCGACGACAAAAATGCAGCGGGCCAGGATCTTAAGCCCCTTAATCATGACGCCGTAATTTTCTCCGAAAGAACCATAGCGGTAATCCGAAAGAGTCACCACATTACTGACTCCAGCGGCGCCGCACCATCTTTTTTGGGCGAACGGCAGATCCGCGCTCACGGTCAGAATGACGGTGTCTTTAAGACCGGCAGCTTCCTGATTAAAACGCTTGGTTTCTAAATCGCAAATCGGAGTATCTAATGAAGGTACGGCAGAAATGATGAGTTTTTTTCCTTTATAGGAAGAAATCTTGACCTCGGATAGATCGTTAGCGACAACGGTCGCATCCGGCGCCGCATCCCCAACTTTGAGTTCTTGACCTAACAAAGTCATGGGATTTCCTTTAAGCGTAATCGCGTTTGCGCGTTCGGACATTAACATAAACAACTCCTTTCAATGATTGAACAAAAAGCTGATAGAAATTATGAAATTGGTAGAAATTGAGAAATTGTTAATGAATAACTATCCGCTGTTTTCAATCTCTTAATTTCTTAATTTCTCAATTTCACCGCAGTTATGTACTTTCTAATTGCGTCTTATAAACTTGCGCCGCAAGCACAGCGCCAGCGACGGGTCCAACCCAGTACATCCAAATATTTTCCAAACCGCCGCCCAACAGAGCCGGCCCCAAATGACGCGCGGGATTCATGGCAGCGCCTGAGATAGGCCCTCCCATTAAAATATCCATGGCAACCGTCAACCCGATAAAAAGACCGCCGACTTTAGGGGCGCGCTTATCAACCGCTGTTCCATAAACAACAAAAACTAAAAAGAAAGTCAAAACCGCTTCGGTAATGACTGTTGACCAGCAGCACTGAGTTCCGGCTCCCGGCGAAGGCGTTCCAAAATTAATGGCTTTGAGTGTTTCTATGGGAATGACAAGGGTAACGATGAATGCCGCGGCAATTGCTCCTAAACACTGGCTTATCACATAACCACCGGCATCGCGGCCGTTGATTTTACCCGCGGTTAATAGTCCAATGGTGACGGCCGGATTTAAATGTCCGCCGCTTACAGCCGCGGTGGCTGAAACCATGACTGCGATTGCCAAACCATGCGCCAAGGCTATACCGGTTAAGCCCAGTTTCCCTCCGGTTGTATGGTCTGCGGCAATGGCACCAACCCCAATAAAAATCAGGGCAAATGTCCCAACAAACTCAGCAATCAAAGCTTTTTTATTCATGCGTTTTCCTTGAAGGTTTTTTAAAAAATCAGGAAGAAATTTTTAAAACTGTTGTTATCTTACGGATTTTGTTTCGTTTGTCAATACAAATGAAATCACATTGGATTTACTATTCATTTGTCGACGGAAAAACCACCAAATTGTCTGATAAAAAAGCCCGCCAATCTCAAGAATAATATTGTCATAATCGTTACAACCGATCCATAATTATTGAACAACCCTACGCGCCCTTAACGCATCTGCTTTTCCATCTAAACACTCACGTCGATAGAAATAAATCCCAGCCCAAAAACAGACCTTTGAAGACCATTTAACATCCAAAGTTCCGTTTAATTCTAAATTTGATATGCATAACGTCAGTTCGACATAACGCGCTTTAAGCGGGAGAGATTCCGTTTAAGCCATAAAGGCGACTTGATCCTTAGTTCATTTCTTTAAAGAATCATTAGAATAATGAACTAGCGGATCGTGGAGCCGTATGGATTACTGACTTCCGTGTAAGTAATAGATTTTTTGTTGTTGTCAGTATCTCGACGTCCGCTTTCTGGTTTTGCTTGATCGATGTGTTGTACGGACGTCAATAAATGGAATCTCTCCCATATGCGCATCGCTCAAGTGTGAGGATTGTGATTCCGTTCAACGAGCCCGCACACAATTCCTCTACTGACTTCTGTAAAAGTAATGGAACAAAGTGGTAGTCAGTATCTCGACCTCCGTTCTCTGAAAGAACTGGTTCTATTAATTGTACGGAGGTCAATAATAAGTCTCTAAAGAAATTGTGTAGGTCTCAATTCACGTTCATCCCAACCCTCACACTTGAGCCAGGATTAGATCGAACTCACGTTAGGTAGTAAGTGGTAAGTAGAAAAATTTTTCTTCTGCCTACGACTTACTCCGTACTACCTACTGAAATAATTTGTAACTTTTTCCTCCTTTCTGCGTTTAAAGAGTGGAGAGAGACAAACCTTAAGCTATTGTTTGAGGAAGAGAAATACGGATGATGCATTGATGAGTGATGAAGAATTGATCCAGAGTTTTTACCAAGGCGATCGGGAGGCGCTGGCTGTGATTTTTGAGCGTCATAAAGAAGGGGTGTTTAATTTTGCGCTGCGCATTGTCGCAAACCGCGCGGATGCGGAAGATGTGGTCAGTGACGTCTTTGGCCGTCTGTGCGATGGGCGCGGCCGTTTTACCCCCAACGCCCGATTTAAAACATGGCTTTACACCATCGCGCGCAACGCCTGCATGGATAAACTCCGCAGCCGCCGCAAATGGGGATCGATGTGGTTCCAAAAACAGGACAGCGATGAACAAGTCCAAATGGATCTTCCTTCAGAAGGAGAAACTGCTTCTGATGCCCTGCAGCGCAAAGAAGCGGCTTACCATATTCAGTCGGCAATCAATAAACTTCCTTCCGACCAGAAAGAGGCGCTTGTTTTGCGTGAATATCAAGGGCTTGCTTATGATGAGATTGCGCAGGTTTTAGGATGCAGTCTCGAGAATGTGAAAATTCTTATTTACCGCGCGCGTGTTCAATTGAAAGACACCATTCCTGCCTATATCAAGGAGGGCAGATAAGATGAACCATGAAGAAATTAAAATATTATTATCCGCTTATTTAGACGGGGAAGTCACGCCGTCTGAAAAAGATCTGGTTGAAGACCACCTGGCTTCTTGCGCGTCATGCCAGAAAGAATTTGTCGAATTTAAAAAGATTTCCTCTTCCTTAAAACGATGGCCTCAGGAGCGTCTCTCTCCAGACGTTGAACTGAACATCAAAGCCCGTTTGGGCAAAAATAAGGAGAGGGATATGGAAAAACGCGAAATGAGTATTCAATGGAATTCGGTTATGGTGGTTGTGTTTGTGCTGGCTCTGTCCACATGGAGCGTGCACTATGCGCAGCGATCTTTACAGCACCGGGTGCGTAATGCCCAGAATTATTTGTCTTCTGAGCCAATTGCTTTATCAAAAACTGATCAATATGAGCCGTATTATTTGGCGAGCAACCATGCAGTTGATAAACAGGAAACCGTTGCTCAGGATAAATTAAAAGAATATAAGCCGGGCTCGTTAGCCGCTGCTCGTTTGAAATCGGCAACGGATGATATCAGCCAACAATTTTCGCCAGGCAGTACCAACAGCACTGTTGCTTTTTATTCGGATGCGAAGGATTATGGTATGGAAAAAGATAGAGCTTTTCAAGAATCAACCGTGGGGCGAGCCTATCTGGCAAGCAATTCTGAATTTAAGAAAAGTCTTGGTCAACTTGCGTCATCTGGTGTTGCTTATCGAGATAAAACACGTTTTCAGCAATCCAATTATAACGCCGTTAACCGTGCTCCGCTGGGTGCTCCGTTGCTTCGTGACCGACCGATGATTGCGCCTGGGCCTGAAGCGTCATACAGTCTTAAACACGTTAGTGACGAGAAGGGTTGGTATGCCGAACGTAGGGATAATGAGTATGACCAAGCATATTATCCTCCTTCTCCTGAACCAAACACGGAAAGTTACGAGGGAATTCTGGAAAATGCGTTTCTAAATCCGGCGAATGATCCGCTTTCCACTTTTTCAATTGACGTCGACACGGCTTCCTATTCCAATGTGCGGCGCTTTTTAAACCAAGGCCAGCTTCCTCCGGTTGATTCGGTGCGTATTGAGGAATTGGTGAATTATTTTTCTTATGATTATCCCGAGCCGATGTGGGGCCAGCCGTTGTCTGTGACAACGGAAGTGGCGCCATGTCCGTGGAACCCGTCGCATCAGTTGGCTTTGGTTGGTGTTCAGGGAAAACATTTAAACCAATTAACAATGCCGGCAAGCAATCTAGTGTTTTTAATCGATGTTTCCGGTTCCATGAATCAACCGGATAAATTGCCTCTCTTGCAGGATGCGTTTCGGATGCTGACCTCAGAGCTGGAAAGCAAAGACAGAATTTCCATAGTTGTTTATGCCGGGGCTGCCGGACTGGTTTTGGAAGCAACTCCTGGTAATTACAAACAACAAATATTGGATGCTATTGACCGTCTTTCTTGCGGAGGTTCAACAGCCGGCGGCGCCGGGATTCAGTTGGCTTATCAGACGGCTAGAGCCAATTTTATTCCCAATGGAAATAACCGTGTGATCTTAGCCACCGACGGCGATTTTAATGTAGGCGTCTCCGATGACGCGCAATTGGTCCAGATGATCACAAATTACCGTAATCAAGGCATTTTTCTCACGGTTCTTGGTTTTGGGACAGGAAATTACAAAGATTCAAAAATGGAAAAGCTAGCTGACCAAGGCAACGGAAATTATTTTTATATAGACAATAATAGGGAAGCCCACAAAGTTTTGGTCAGGGAATTAGGCTCAACGCTTTTTACAATAGCGAAAGACGTTAAAATTCAGGTGGAATTTAATCCGGCAACGGTTGAAAGTTACCGCTTGGTTGGTTATGAAAATAGGGCGTTAGCTAAAGAAGACTTTAATAATGACCGCAAAGATGCCGGTGAATTAGGCGCTGGCCATACGGTAACAGCTCTATATGAGATTGTTCCAAACCGGAACAGCGGATATGCCCAAAAGGGGTTGGTTGATCCTCTTGTTTATCAGAAATCAGAGAAAGTTATATGGGGTTTTGGTTCTTCTTCCGACGTCATGACGGTCAAATTGCGCTATAAGGAACCAAAGGGAGAGGTTAGTAAACTGATCAAAAAGACTGTGTCGCGCAACGAAATTAAAATGTACAACACGTCGGATAATTTCCGTTTTGCCGGAGCTGTTGCTGAATTTGGGCTGGTGCTTCGCCAATCGCAATACCGCGGGATGGCATCCTTTGATCATGTGCTGGGAGAACTTGGTTCTGTCAAACAAGATTCCCATGGTGATCGTCAGGAATTGGTTGGTTTGGTTGAAAGGGCAAAATTAATCGCTCCATATATTATGCCGATGCAAACCAATGCCGTTTATCCAGAAGGCGATGGGTATCAAATGGAACCGTCAGGATATTCTCATCCAAAGAGCCAGAAATAATTTATAGACATCTTCTTTTCTAGTCGGAGAAAATTTTATTGAGCATGTAAAATTCATTGCAATCAACTTGACAACCATATACCCCTGTAGTAACGTTAAGCATAAATATTTTTCTTGCTCTAACTGAAAGGATTTATCTATGTTACGCAAAAATCTATTAACTGTTTTTCTGGGTGTTGTGTTCATGTCGGTCAATGCCCAGGCGGCAACTGTTTCCGGTACTATTAAGTTCAATGGAGATGCTCCAAAGTTCAAAGAGATAAAAATGGACGCGGATCCTGTGTGTTTGTCGTTTCATAAAGACCCTGTTTTTCCTCAGGCGTTAGTTTTAGGCGATGGCAATACGATGGCAAACGTTTTTGTCCGCGTTAAAAGCGGTCTTAAACCGGGGGGGAATTATCCCTCCCCAGCCGAAGAAGTAGTTATCGATCAAAAAGGCTGCCAGTATCATCCCCATGTCGCGGCTGTTATGGCTGGTCAATCCGTTAAAATCCTTAATCCAGATGGAACGTTACACAATGTCCATGTGCTCAGTAAAGTTAATGCTGAGCAAAACATTGCTATGCCGAAGTTTCGTAAAGATATTTCAGTTAAATTCGACAAAGCAGAGCCGATGTTTGCCGTCAAGTGCGATGTCCATCCTTGGATGGCAGCCTGGGTTACAGTACAGCCCAATCCATTTTTTTCCGTTACGGGCGCCGATGGAAAGTTCACTATTGCCAACCTTCCTGCTGGTACTTATGAAATTGAGGCTTGGCATGAAAAGTTGGGTGCTCAATCGGCAACGATTACAGTAGGGGATAGTGATAACGCGACTCAGGATTTTTCCTTTGCCGCACCGACCAAAAAATAAGGATTCGGATTCAACGAACTTATGGAAAAACATCACGACACACATCACTTGCCGTTTTGGAAAAAGTATATTTTCTCGACGGATCATAAAGTTATCGGTATTCAATATGGTATAACGG
>JAHFGF010000192.1 GCA_023247595.1 Candidatus Omnitrophota bacterium | reverse complement strand
ATGGTGTAAATAAAATAAATCGGTTTGTAATAAGGATCACGCTGCAAGGAAAGCATGTCCATCAAAAAAGCAGTAAGAAATAAAATGATGACCAAGCCGTACATCCTGCGGTTCTGCTTATCGTTAAAAAGCATTCGTCCCAAACAAACGAAGAAAACGCCGACGACAATATATCCTAAATGAATCCCGAGAATATTTCCTGCATCCAGCCGATGCCAAATGCGCTGCAAGGCCTCCAGGCTGAAAATGGAAAAACCCTTTTCTTTCACCACCGGCTGCGAAAGATAACCCCGATACAAAATGTTAGTGAACGTCGCATAAACAGTGTGCTGTGTATTTTCCAGATATTGTTTGAATGTCGTGCTGACCGGCGCAAGCACAGCATAAATGGACAATCCAAAACCAAGGAGCAATCCGTTGAGCCATATCAACAGCATGGCAAGACGGTCGCGCATGTTTTGGTTCCACTTTATTTTCTTCAGCAAAAAAACTGTAGGGATCATCGTGAAAATAAATGCGGTTAAAGGAATCCAGACCATTGTTGCGGGAGCTTGCCCATACACAAGAGGCAAATCCGAATGAGGACCGAGCTTTTTTAAAAATTCCTCAGTGATAAATTGGGGCCGCAAAAACGTCCACCACGGGAAAACGGCAATGTTCACCAAAAATATCAAAATCATTAATCTTTTGTTGCTCCATATCTTTTGCAGGTCAGTTTGCACCATCGGATAAAAAAGATGGCTGGTCATTAAAAACAAAAAAATTAAAACCACTGGAACGATTTGGATCTTGGAAAAAATGGCAAAGCCTATCAGAAATCCGACGCTGACAAAACACAACAGGGATTGCCGCCAGGATGTCTTTGGGCAAAAAAATGTCAGAAACACCCAGACGCTGGATAAGACAAAAATCAGCGTCAGGATTTCCGGACGGATAATGATGCTGTGAATCAATGAAAAAGGTGTGGAGGCAATGTAAAAGGTAAATAAAAATGAAAGAAGAACACTTTTGGTCAATTGAAAGAGAACTCCATACACCACAAGAACAAAAATTAAAAAAGTAATCCAGATAAAATAGCGGCTTGTGTGCACGGCAGTGGCAATAATGGCATGAGAATCTTCCAAATGATCCACTTGATCCAAATGCAGCAGCTTTTGATGAGATTCATCGACAGCAGCCAGCAGTCGGTAGCCGGCGCCGTGAAGAAAGGCAATCGTTGCGGCCGGATGGTAAACATAAGTGAATTCACTATTATTGAGCAGGCCAACGGTTGTGACCGCATGCACAGCATCAATATCATTATTGAATCGATCCCACCACGTATAAGAGGCTGGATTTACTTTCCAATAATAGAGACTGACGACACTACAAATGAAAACAACGGCTAGAAAATGCCGCAGGGGCATGAGCCTAAAGGAACGCAGAATAATGCGGGTAATAAAATTCACGGAGTTATTATATATTCTTCCACAACAGGATTGCGAAAAAGTTTGATGAGTTTATCGACAATTTTAGCAGAACCCGACGGCATGGGATATTGATGCAGCGCATCGAAGTCAACCCAGCGGTGGGTTTTGTCAGCGGCAGGATATGATTTCGGTTCGCACTGCCAAACCGAAAGTGTCACACGAAATTGCGTATAAAAATGTTTCACTTCAAATAAATATTTGGCCGAATTTAAACCAATGCCGAGCTCTTCTTTTAACTCGCGCGCCAAAGCCGCGCGCGGGGTTTCTTTTCTTTCAATTTTTCCACCGGGAAATTCCCACAAGTCCGCCAAAAGTCCAGTCGACGGCCGCTTTTGAATAAAATAATAACTCCCCTTTTTCAAAATTCCAATGACGGCGTAAACATCTTTGATCGCGCGCTTCACCGGTGTGGGGATAATTTCCTGCTTTCCTTCTTTGTATGCCTGACACATCGCACGCACCGGGCAAAGAATGCACAGCGGCTCTTTGCTGCGGCAAACAAGCGCTCCTAATTCCATCAAAGCTTGATTAAAATCACCTACGTTTTTCTTCGGTAAAACTTTATCCAAAAATTCCAAAATCGTTTTGTCGTGACGAATGTCGGCGCGCCCTTCCATGGCCAAAAGACGCATAACCACCCGGCGGACATTGGCATCGATGATCGGCAATCGTTTGTCAAAGGCAATGCTCAAAACCGCGCCGACGGTGTAAGGACCGAAACCGGGAAGTTTGCGCGCATCGAGCGGGTTATCCGGAACTTTTCCGGCATGATCGCGCACAATCATTTGCGAAGCCTTATGCAAATTCTTCGCGCGCTGGTAATATCCTAATCCCTGCCACGTGGCCAAAACCTTTTGAATGTCGGCGCGCGCTAAATCATCAACAGATGGAAAAATCTTAAGCCACTTGTCGAAATAAGGAATCACCGCATGGACGGTTGTCTGCTGCAGCATGATTTCAGAAATCCAAATTTTATAAGGGTCAGAAGTCCTACGCCACGGAAGGTCGCGCGCGTTTTTGCGGTACCATTTAACAAGAAGATTTGGAAATAAAGTAAATGACATACAATAGTAAAGTGGTAATAGTGGTAAGTGGTAGCAGTGGTAATCGCCTACCACTTTAACACTTTTACCACCACTGCTCTTTTAGTCCCTCGTACCACTCTTTGATAATAGATTAATAAATAATTCCACAATCCGCGGATGATGACCGAGCGGTTTGGTGATCGAAAATTTGACGTTGGGATATTTCTTTTTTGCTTCCTTAATGATCGCGGGGATATCCTGGTCCACATGCCGGCCGGAGTTTAAAAAATTTAGCAGGATGATAATTTCCTGAACTCCCTGACGCACGCAGGTTTCGATGCCGTCGGAAATACTTGGCGTTTCAATTTCCAAATAGGCATCGGCAACAATGTCCGCAACATTGCGCGACATCAGTTGACGGACCAATTGTCCAACTTCTTTTTTAGTTTCCGGGGAATGACTGCCGTGGCTGACAAGTAAAACAGCTTTCATCTATTGCCTTGAATGACTTTTAATGGTTCCTGCGAGCAGTCGATGCAAATAGTCTCGGCAAACGGAAACGGAAAACTCAAATGTGACCCATCAACATAAATAATTCCTTCTTGCATCAGCGACGTGACAAATGACGGCTTGCCCGATGGCAAAAATCCACCCTTTAAACGATAACGCGTCCCGCGGGCTCGATACAACTCGCGCGGCCGGTACTGCAATATTGAACTTTGAGGAGAAACAATTTCTCCGCCCGCCGAACGAACCGCGCCGGTTGATCCTGCGCCGGTGGCAAACCATACGCCGGAGCTACGCTGTTCTTCTTTTTGCGATCCGATATGCAC
>JAHFGF010000191.1 GCA_023247595.1 Candidatus Omnitrophota bacterium | reverse complement strand
AAGTCAGCGGCTTGAAACAAGAGATAGAGACAGCCCAGGCCCAGCAGCCGGCGTTAATCGATGATCAAAACGATCAGGAAGTCCAAGAAGCCGAAGCGTCAAAATACCGTTACTATGTCGATGAAGTCATTGAACCGTTTTTGTCTGCCGTGGAATCTCTCAAGTCGCAGAGAGTGACGACGCAAATCAAAGACGGCATGATTGATTCGGAAATGATTGTGGTCGCTCAATAAGAGAGGTTGACGATGTCCCGATATCAAAAAGGAATGAACGTTCTTGGAGCAATCAATGGCACAAGCGGTAAAAAAATCCTTAACCAATTAAAAGAAATCTCGCCGGATATGGCCAGGTTTGTGGTTGAGTTTCCTTATGGGGATATTTATTCCCGTCCAGGATTGAATTTAAAAACACGGGAACTTATCACCATCGCGTCTTTAGTGACGCTGGGTTTCGCGTCGCACGAACTCAAGGCGCATATCCGCAATGCCCTCAATGCCGGCTGCACCGAGGATGAAATTAAAGAGACCATCATCCAGATGAGTGTCTACGCCGGTTTTCCCGCCGCGCTCAATGGGCTTTTGATGGCTCATGAAGTTTTAAAAAACAAAGACACTCGTATTCCAACTACCGCTAAAAAGAAAAAATAATCTTTCCGAACATTCCTCTTAGGAAATATCAGTCATGAAAAATCAGGAATTGGCAAATTTATTAACACGGTTTGGACAACTTTTAGAAATCTCGGATGAGAATCCGTTTAAGGTTCGGGCTTATTTTAAGGCGGCGGAAAATATCCTTGCGCTGGGTGAAGATATTCAAACGGTTGCGCATGAAGGACGTCTGGGTGGAATTCCTGGAATTGGTAAGGCGCTGGAGGAGAAAATTTCCGAATATCTCAAAACCGGAAAAGTGCCGGCTTATGAGAAATTAATTCAAGATGTTCCGGAAAGCCTGCTTGATGTCATGCGTGTTCCGTCGGTCGGTCCTAAAAAAGCGAAGATATTTTTTGAGACATTAAAGGTGAAATCGGTTGAGGATTTAAAACGCGCCGCTATCGACGGAAAATTACTTCAATTGCCCGGGTTTAAGGAAAAAACGGTTGAGAATATTCTTAAAGGCATTGAAGTTTTAACCGCCGGTCAAAAGCGGATGAATATTGCCACCGCCACCCAAATCGCGGAACAATTAATTGAACGATTAAAAAATTTAAAGGAAGTTAAACGCATTGATTTTGCCGGCAGTCTGCGCAGAGGCAAGGAGACCATCGGGGATATTGACCTGTTAATCGATACAACTAACCCTAAGAAAGTGATGGATGTCTTTGTCGGTTTGCCGGAAGTCAAAAACATTAACGCTCACGGTGAAACAAAATCTTCGGTGCTGACCAAGGACAATGTGCAGGTTGATTTAAGGGTTTTTAATTCTGAAGTTTATGGCGCGGCCCTTTTGCATTTGACGGGATCGCAGGCCTTCAATGTGAAACTTCGGCAGCTGGCTATCAAACAGGGAATGAAAGTTTCTGAATACGGCGTTTTTAAAGTTTCAGGAAATCAGGAAGAACTTCTGCGTTGTGATACGGAGGAAAAGTGTTTCAAAGCATTGGGATTGCCTTTCATTCCGCCTGAACTGCGTGAGGAAATCGGTGATGAAGAGCTTTGGTCGAGCAAAAAACTTCCAGATTTAATTACGCTTGAAGATATCAAAGGCGATCTGCACACGCATTCAACTTATTCGGACGGCCGAAATACTGTCGAGGAAATGGCCGCGGCCGCGCAAAGATTGGGATATGAATATCTGGCGCTCAGTGATCATTCGGCCAAATTGAAAGTAGCCAGGGGAGTTTCATCGGAGGATCTTTTAAAAAAGATTAAACATATTGAAAACCTCAATAAAAAATTGCGCGGCTTTAGAATTCTCTGCGGTTCAGAAGTAGAAATAGACAGTGATGGCAATTTAGACTACAATGTGGACACTTTATCGCGGCTGGACTTTGTTATTGCCTCAGTGCATAGCGGGTTTGAACAATCCAAAGACAAATTAACCAGCCGATTGATAAAAGCCTGCACAAGTAAATATGTTCACGCCATAGGTCATCCTTTTGGTCGGCATATTGGCAAACGGGATGCTTATGATATTGATTTTAAAGAGTTATGCAAGGTGGCTGTTGATACGAACACATGCCTGGAGATCAATGCCTTTCCGATTCGGCTCGATCTGGATTCAGCCAACGTCTATTTCGCGCGGCGCCAAGGGGTTAAATTTCTGATTAACACGGACGCGCACGCGATGGAACATTTGTCCTATATGAAATACGGTGTGGGGGTTGCTCGTCGGGGATGGTTAAAAAAAGAAGATGTAATCAACGCCCGATCATTAGCGGAATTTGTAAAGAGCTTAAAAGAGTAGCCACCATAACCATAAGAATATATGGTTTTTTTATTCTTTCTGTTTACGTAGGCCGCTATGTTCAAAATTGTTAACAAACAGCTGCTGAACGAAAATATCAAGCGTCTGGATATCAGCGCCCCTGAGATTGCCAAAAAATTCCTGCCCGGACAATATGTGTTAGTTGCTCCAACCGTTAGTTGTCATCCCATTGCGTTAACCATTGTTGAGGCTGATGAGCGCAGAGGAACAATTTCTCTGATCATCCACGAAGTCGATCGCATGACCCAGCAGATTGGTATGATGTCCATTAATCAGGAAATTCATCTGATTCAAGGGCCTCTGGGGATTCCCGCCGCTGTCAAAAAATACGGTTTGGTGGTTTGCGTGGCCAGAGGAATTGGCGCGGCTCAAATGTTTCCTATTTGCCGCGCTTTGAAAAAAGCCGGAAACAAGGTCATTGGTATCGTCGGGGCAAAAACAAAACGCGCGCTGATGTTGGAATCCCAAATGCGCATTGTCTGCGACGAAATTTATATCACAACGAATGACGGTTCCTATGAACGGCGCGGTTTGGCGTCGGAGTTTCTAAGAACATTTTTGGATAAGCAGCCGGTCGACTGCGTTTATGCCGCGGGGTCCGTTGAGATGATGGAAGCGGCAGCTCAAATGACCCGGGCGAAAAATATCCCGCTTTTTGTCACGCTTAATCCGGTTATGTTAGATGCCGTCGGATTAAGCGGCGCCTGCCGTGTCCGGGTGGATGGTAAGATTTGTATGGCCAGTATTGACGGGCCTCATTTTAACGGACATTCCGTTGATTTTTCATATTTGAATATGAGAATGGATGCATATAAGGAGATGGATGAATGGGGCAACCTCAAACAGCCCAGCAGCCCAAAGACCGAAGAGTTAAAAACTTTTCCGAAGTTTCTCTCGGGTATCCTAAAGCGCTGAGCATT
>JAHFGF010000190.1 GCA_023247595.1 Candidatus Omnitrophota bacterium | reverse complement strand
TTGTCTCCATATGCTGCTTGGAGCCTTTAAGAACAATGTTTTCGGAACGAATCTTCTGCCATTCTTCCGGCGGATATAACGCGCTCGCGGGCAGATGGCTTAACTCTTTTTTGGACATGCCCAGCAAATTCTCCGCGAAGGTATTCCAGGAAACAATTTTCTGGTCTTTATCACTCACCAAAATAGCCGCGGGAGAATTATCCAAAATAACGCGCATTTTATTTTCAGAATCCCGCAATTTATTTTCAATTAACTTCAGATTAGTGATGTCATTAAGAATGCCGATTGAGCCAATCACTTCTCCTTGGGAATTTTTCAATACCGAAATGGACACGTTCACATCCAGCATGCTTCCGTCGTTGCGGATAACTTGAGTCGCGATATCAGCCAGCATCCCCCGTTCGCGAATACGCAACGCCCGCATGCGGCGCCATTCCTCAGCAGAATAAAGCTCATGGACAGGTTTGTTAAAAAGCTCTCTCTGCGTCATGGCCAAAAGTTTTTCCGCCATGGGATTCCAGGCAACAATTTTCTCATTCTTATCTGTTACGGTAATGGCTGCCGCGGATCTCTCAAAAACAACACGGAACAATTCTTTGGATTCTTTTAATTCGTTTTCAACATTTCGTTTTAACAAAACATCTTCAACCGTCACATCAAAACAATCCAACTGGCCTTTGGAGACAAACACCGTTGAAATCGAAATGCAGCAGATAACCGTACTTCGATTTTTATGTTTGAAGAGAACTTCATTTTTGCCCACACTTCCCTGTTCAATGGCCTGGTCGATGATCAAATCAAACCGTTCCTGATCAACGAACAGCTCTCGCGCCTTCAAGCCGACTAATTCCTGAGTCTCATAACCCAGCATTTTGGAAAACGCTTTGTTGGCATAAAGGATTTGGCCGCGGCCTGTGGCGCTGGCGCGAAAGACTCCAACCTGCAGATTATCAAGTATATGTTGGAAAGAATTTTCAGAAGATTCCATAATCACAATCTTAGTTTTACGTTGACCCCGATGGCGCACATATTAAAAATTCCCATCATGACGGCTAAGGCTACCATACAAGATTTCAAGATACCACCCCAATTTGAATAAAAATCAAACACGGTTGAACCCGTTAATAAAGCGTGGATCAAATAAATGGCGATAAAAACTGAGAACCCCGAGAGAAAAAAGACAAGAAGTGAAAACAGCGAAGATAGAACAAGGACGAAGACATTATACAAAATGATATTACCTTCAGAAATTTTGCTTGCCGCTATGCCGATACGCTTCATAGATTAGTGCCTGCTAATATTTTTCCTCACCGTTGTGAATTTCCTTCTCAACGGCTTTGATACGGTCGTCTAAATGCGGATGTGTTCGCAAAAATCCTGGAGGTTGAGGACCTTTTGAATTTGCTTTCAAAATTTCAAACGTTTGTATCATAGCATTTAAATTATAGCCCGCCAAGCGCATATATTTAATTCCTAAGTGGTCGGCTTCAAATTCGTCCTGACGGCCATAAGCAGACATGGCAATATTGACAACAAGTCCCCCGCCGAGAGAAGCTAACTGACGTGCCGCGTCATTAGTGATTTGATTTAAAACCAATCGCACCGCAAAATCATAACCTAACGCGGCTTGAAATTTCTTGACGGTATGCCTGGCCGCGCAATGGCCGATTTCGTGCGCGAGCACGGAGGCAATTTCATCATCATTGGATAATTTGTCGTAAAGCCCTTCAAAGAAATAAATATAACCGCCGGGAACTGTAAAGGCATTCATATCATCTTTGGCGATAAGGGTAAAACGATATTCATAATCCTGACGGTCAGAAACTTGTGCAACGCGGGCGCCGATGCGCTTAAGTCTTTCGAGTTTTGCTTTATCTTGGCAGACAGGATACTGCTGGCGAAGCTGGGCATCAAAACTTTTTCCCATGCTGATTTCACTATCGGTCGAAATAAAAATAAATTCCCGCCGGCCGGTTGCGGAGTTATAAGAAGCGCAGCCTGGCAGGACAGTAAGTAGTAGGCAGTAGGTAGTAAGTAGAAAGAACTGCCTGAAGAAGGTATTGTTGTTTGAAAATATCATACCGGAGAAATATCTCGGAAAAAATCCTGCGGGTTTTGTATTCAAAGGAACTGCACTTTTTTTGTAACTTCTACCTACAACTTACCACTTACTACTTACTTCTTCTTAAAAACATCTATCTCTCAAACTTGACCACCGACTGCCACCAGTCATGGCTGTCCCAGGATTGAAATTGTTTCCATAACGCCTGCGCGGTTTTCGTTTTTAAATGGCTCGGCGCTTTCTGAAAGAATTTTTTTGCGGTTAAATGACCGTTTTCATAATATTCTTTGGCTTGGATGAGACATTCCAGAATATCCGCATCCCGGGCGACAATGCTTTCTTTGGAAACCTGGGCGTCATAATCATTGCGGATGACCTCTAACGCGCCTTTAACATTTTTAGGCAGGTCTTTAACCTGATCCCTGAACACTTTTTTCTCGGCGTCACGGAATTCAATATAATAATGCCCCATCTTATGCAGATCGTTAATGCGGGCTTCATGGATGTCATTAAAAAGCGCCATGGTCATCGTCTTATACGGGTCAACGCCTTCACGATGGGCCATGTAAAAAGCTATGACGGCCGTCCGGAAAGAATGTTCGGCAACACTTTCGGGATCATCAATACCCGCCACCCACCAGCCGCTGCGTTTAACGCGCTTAAGCAGTCCTGCTTCGGCAAAAAAATTTAGGGCGGCAATATCTGGAGTACTTTTTTTCATAGCGATTGAAATTCATGGAAATTTAGAAATTAGGAAATTGACAGAATACGTGTTCCCAGTTTTAATTTCCAAGTTTCTTAATTTCCCAATTTCTTACTTCCTATATTTTCTTTGTTTAGTAATTTCATAGCCAAATATCGTCGCGGCTTGCGCGACGTTGTACGACATTTTATTCTGCGCCATGGGGATGACTAATTTTACATCCACATGTTTCTTAATAACATCACGAATCCCTTTTTGCTCTGAACCTAAAACCAAACCTAAAGGAAACTGCAATTTTATATCAAGAAGACTCTCTCCTTCTTCAACAATGGATCCGGCAATCCAAAACCCAGCGTCTTTGGCCTTAACAATTGCCTGCGCCAAATTGCTAACCTGGCTGACGCGCACATAATTTTCCCCGCCGCTGGCAACCCGTAAAACAGCCTCAGTCACTGAAACAGAATCCTTAGTCGGCAACACAATGGCAAAATTACCCAAACAACCTAAACTGCGTAGAATGGCTCCCAGATTCTGAGGATCCGTGATTCCGTCTAGAAAAATGAGTGTGTGATGTTTAGCAACA
>JAHFGF010000041.1 GCA_023247595.1 Candidatus Omnitrophota bacterium | reverse complement strand
TCAAGTGTGAGGATTGTGATTCCGTTCAACGAGCCCGCACACAATTCCTCTAATAAGTCTCTAAAGAAATTGTGTAGGTCTCAATTCACGTTCATCCCAACCCTCACACTTGAGCCAGACTTAGATCGACCTTACGTTAACTTAACGCGGATTGTTCCGCCATCTGTTTGGCGCTCTTCACACAATCGTTAACGGAAACACCATCAAGGTAATTGGATAATAAATGCAAATGTTTAAAAGAAGACGCTTGGGTTAAAATACGATTTTTTAAAGCCGGATATTGCGTTTCGTATTGCGGAATGGCTTTGGCATAAACCTGCACAAACTGTTTGACCGGATCCTGCTGGGCACCGAACCGTTTTTTAATTTCATCGGCGGCTAACCGAACCAGCTCATCGTTGGAGCAATTAACGATCGTTGGATGACGCGCCCCTCCAATCATGACGCGAAACATCAAATCTTCGCCTGATGAGCGGTTTTCAAAATTATTACTCTCAATTAAAACACCCAAAACCATTTTCTTTTCCGACGACGGAATAAGATATCCAAAACCTTCCGGCATTTGTTCAAAAGCTGTCCGCTTAAAAAGCAGCCCCACAACCGCGATGGGCGCGTACTCAACACTCAATAACGCCTGGGCCAAATCCGCGTTTGATTGTTCCAATAATTTCCCAGCTGTAAAAGCCGGCGTTGAAATATAGAGTTCATCGGCCGCGTATTTTTCTTTATCCGTGACAACTAAGAAATAAGGATTAGCCGGAATAACTTCTTTAACCGCCTCATCTAAATGAATCGTCTCCCCGCATGCCTGAACCAACGCGTTTATAAGCGTCCCCATTCCATTTTTAAACGATTTTAATCCGGATTTGGTTTTACTTCCCTTTCTGTCTGCCAGCATGCCCTTAATCACCGAACCGGAATTTTGTTCATATTCATAAATCTTGGGAAACGCGGCTTTGACATTCAGATGCTTAGAATCCCCGCCGTAAATCCCGCTTACCATGGGATCAGCAAAATATTTAGCGCACCCCAAACCAAACCGGCGTTTGACAAAATGATCCATAGATTCCTGAGGATCTTTTCCCTTCGGGATAAAAGGTTCAATAAAAATTCTCAACTTATCAATCAACGAAAACGGTTTGAATTGAAAAAGCGCTACTGGATTCATTGGAAACGGATGCAGGACATCATCAACCAGTACAAACCTTTTTTTGGCATGGCGATTAGCGCAAATCACTTGCCCGCTTAAACCCAATTCTTCAATCAAATCAAGCATGGCCGGCTGATTAGGTAAAAAACCATTCGGCCCGCATTCAAACAAGGCGCCTTGGTCGCACATGGTTCTGATATTTCCGCCGGGATAGGTATTTTTTTCAAGCAAAACAATACGAACGCCGCTTCTTGCCTGATACTTCTTTTTTAAAAAGTATAAAAGGCTTAATCCGCTTATTCCTCCGCCGATGATGACAATATTTTTAACCATCCCACTTAAACTTTCTGATTTCATCCAAAACCAATTGGACCTGCGCGACAGGTGTATCCGGAAAAATGCCGTGATTGAGATTGAAAATATAACGCTTATGCGTTTTTTTCGCGGCCTTTAATAACTTTCGCACTTCTCGCCGTAATATTTCTTTATCCGCATATAACAAACCGTTATACAAATTCCCTTGAATGCCTTTGTTCGTCTTATTGAGCAGTTTATTATTTCCAATCTGAACCGTTTCGCAGACAGACAAAAAATCAGCCCCGCACTGCTCCATATCTTTTAATAGATGCGCGCAATTTTTTAGATAATAAATCGACGGAAGTTTAACGTTTTTGAAAATCTCTCTCACATAGGGCAGTACAAAGTCCTGATACTCCGTCGCCCTTAAAATCCCGCCCCAGGTATCAAAAAGCTGAAATACTTGAATGCCCGCGTCTTTCTGAAGATTTAAATACGTGATGGTATTAGCTGTTATCTTTCGCATCAACAAATGAAAAGCCTTCGGATGCTCGATTAAAAACCGGATAACACAAGGAAATCCTAATGAACCCGAATGATTTAACAGATAAGAAGCCACGGTAAATGGCGCGCCGGCAAATCCAATGAGCGGCACGTCATCCGGCAATTGCCGATTAATCAGCTTGATGGTTTGTTGAACATACTTAAGCCCGGATAAATCATGAATCTTTTTAATATCCTGCTCGCCCTGGATCGGATTTTCAATCACAGGACCTTTGCCGTCGACAAACGTAATTCTAAAACCCATGGCGGAGGGCAATGTCAGGATATCGGCAAACAATATGGCCGCGTCTACTTTGAGAAGTTCAACAGGCAATAACGTAATCTTGGCCGCAAGCTCCGGTTCCCGAAACATATCATGCAGTTTCCGTGTCTTTTTAATGGCTTGGTATTCCGGCAAAAAACGTCCAGCCTGGCGCATAAACCAGACAGGGACTCTTTGATTTCTACCGTTAAATGCCTGTAATAATTGCGATTGACTCATAGAAAGAGTTGGATTAAAAGAGGTGATTTTCTAAACCGTTCGTGAAAAACGTTGTTTGCCGATATTTTTTTTGAGATACGCGTCAAATCCCATGCACACATTACGAATAAACAATTGCCCCAATTCCGTCGCCTGGATCTCATCGGCAACAACCTTTAATAAATCATCCTCAATACACTTTTGGATATGCTCTTGTTCACTCTGAAAATATTCATCAAAATCCAAACCAAATTTGGATTGAAAATCTTTTTTATTAATCTGGAAATGGCACATCAATTCAAGGATGACCCACCGACGGATGATGTCATCATTGGAAAGTTCTTTCCCTCTTTCAACCGGTAATTCCCCGGCATCAAGGGTTTGATAATACTCTGGCAGGACTTTGATATTTTGGATAAACGTATGTTCTAAAAAACCAATCGCGGAAACCCCAAGCCCAATATATTCATCCGCTGGTTTGACGGTATAGCCCATAAAATTCCGGTAAAGCCTGTTTTCATTAAACGCCTTGGCCATTTCATCGGTTTTTAAAGCAAAATGATCCATGGCAATGGATTGATACCCATTGGCAAGGAATTTATCGCGCGCCGTCAAAAAAATATCCAGTTTACCGTCATTGTCAGGAAATGCCGACGGATCCAACTTCTCCTGATGCTTCTGCAGCCACGGCACATAGGCAAAACTGTACAGCGCAATTCGGTCGGGCCTTAAGGACATCACACTTTCAATCGTACGTTCAAAGGATTCTTTGGTCTGATTCGAAAGGCCGTAAATGAGATCGAAATTAATTGAATGGAACTTCTGCCGCCGGCATTCCTCTGTGACGCTGCGCACCATATCCAACGATTGAATCCGATTGACGGATTTCATCACCTCTTCGTCAAAATCCTGGACCCCCATGGAAACACGGTTAAATCCAAGCTGCCGTAATAACGCCAATTTTGAATTGGTCACCGTACGCGGGTCAAGTTCAATGGCTATTTCCCCTTGCGGGTCAATCTCAAAATGCTGGCGCAATTTATCGTAAAGCCGCTGGATCTGCCCTTCACTTAAAAAAGTCGGCGTCCCGCCTCCCCAATGCAATTGCTTGACCAGACGACGAGAACCGATAGCGGAAGAAACAAGTTCAATCTCCTTAAAAAGCCTTAGAAGATATTCATCAGCATACTTCTCATCTTTGGCCCGAATCACTTTCATGCAGGCGCAAAAATAACAGAGCTGTTCACAAAACGGAATATGGATATAAAGCGATATGCTTTTATCCGTACGGCCGAGCTGGGAAAGCTTTTCCCTGAAAATCCCAACACTCACCTCTGCTGACCATTCCACCGCAGTGGGATAGCTGGTATAGCGCGGGCCCTGAACGTCGTATTTTCGTATAGTTGCTTTATCAATTATGTGCATATGAAGGGGGTCTGAAAAACTGGATAAAAGTTAATGCATTTTAACCAACAGCATCGGTAATGTCCAGAAAGATGTCGTCATGGATACAATTTCTTTTAGGAAGAGGCGAATAGAACCAGATACTAAGCAGGGCCGTTGAGCTGACAGGAACTGCGGTACTCTTTATTCATACGGGCGATGTTCGAAACACTGATTTCCTTCGGGCAGGCAGCTTCGCATTCATATTCATTGGAACAATTTCCAAACCCTTCCTGGTCCATTTGTCCAACCATAGCCATGACCCGGGATGAAGCTTCAACCTTCCCTTGAGGCAGCAGTGCAAAATGAGAAACCTTGGCGCCGACAAATAACATGGCTGAACCATTGGGACAGGCCGCGACACAGGCTCCGCAGCCGATGCATTGGGCGGCATCCATGGCCAAATCGGAATTCTGTTTTGAAACAGGCAGAGCATGGGCATCCGGCGCTGAACCGCTTTTAATGGAAATATATCCGCCGGCTTGAATGATGCGATCAAAAGCAGAACGGTCGACGACAAGATCTTTGACGATTGGAAAACCCTGGGCACGCCACGGTTCGATGACTAATGTCTGACCATTTTTAAAATTGCGCATATGAAGCTGGCAAAGCGTTGTGCCGGATAAAGGACCATGGGCCTGACCGTTCACCACCGCTCCGCAAGCGCCGCATATGCCTTCGCGGCAATCGTGGTCAAAGGCAATCGGCTCTTTTCCCTCTTTGATCAAACGTTCATTGACCACATCCAACATTTCTAAAAAGGACATGTCGGTTTCAATATCATTGGCCTGATACTGTTCAAAAGAACCTTTCGTTCCTTTGTTTTTCTGGCGCCAGACCTTTAATGTGAGATTTATTTTCTTGCTCATGTTTTTTCGCTTTAGCTTCGCGTAATTTATTTATAACTTCGTTGCGACAAATGGATTTCTTCAAACTTTAAGTCTTCTTTGTGAAGATTTGGCCCTTTGCCCACCGCGGTGAATTCCCATGCGGCGACGTAAGCGAATTGTTCATCATTACGTAAGGCTTCGCCTTCGGGCGTTTGAAATTCTTCCCGAAAATGCCCGCCGCACGATTCCCGGCGATGCAAAGCGTCGGTCACTAATAATTCACCAAATTCCAAAAAGTCAGCAACCCGTCCGGCTTTTTCCAAATTCTGATTTAACTCGCCTTCCGAACCCCGAATCGTTATATTCTGCCAAAACTCATCGCGTATAACAGGTATCCGCTGCAGGGCTTCTTTGAGACCTGACTCATTGCGGGCCATGCCGCACTTATCCCACAACAACCGTCCCAATTCTCGATGGAAGTCATCAACCGTCCGTTTTCCTTTGATTGAAAGCAGATATTTAATTTTTTCATCCGCATGGCGCGCGGCTTCCTGAAAAAGAGAATGCTCTGTTAAACTTTTTGAAACAGGAGCTGATTTGGAAATATAATCACCAATGGTATACGGCAGAACAAAATATCCATCGGCCAATCCCTGCATCAAGGCGCTCGCGCCGAGCCGGTTGGCCCCGTGGTCTGAGAAATTCGCCTCGCCAATAACAAACAATCCCGGCAGATTACTCATGAGATTATAATCCACCCATAATCCGCCCATGGTGTAATGCACCGCGGGATAAATCATCATCGGTGTATGATACGGATTGTCATCCGTAATTTTCTTATACATATCAAAAAGATTTCCGTAACGCTCCTTGATGAGCGGTTCCCCAAGGCGTTTGATGGAAGCGGAAAAATCAAGGTAAACAGCCTGTCCCGTCACTCCAACTCCCTTGCCGGCGTCGCATTGTTCTTTGGCGTTGCGCGAGGCAATGTCGCGCGGAACCAAATTCCCGAAACTCGGATATTTGCGTTCGAGAAAATAATCGCGTTCTTGTTCCGATATTTCAGAGGGATTTCGTTTATCATTTTTATCTTTAGGAACCCAAACGCGCCCGTCGTTACGAAGGCTTTCGCTCATCAATGTCAATTTGGACTGATAATCGCCGTGGATAGGAATACAGGTCGGATGAATTTGTGTGTAACAAGGGTTGGCCAAAAACGCGCCTTTTTTATGCGCGCGCCAAATGGCGGTCACATTGGAACCTTTGGCATTCGTCGACAGATAAAAGACATTCCCATAACCGCCGGTGGCTAACACAACCGCGTCGCCGGCATAGGTTGATAATTTCCCAGTAACCAAATCCCTGACAACGATTCCCTTAGCGACCCCATCGATGACAACTAAATCAAGCATTTCAGTACGGGGATGCACGCGCACGGAACCGCGTTTGATCTCTTTCATCAAAGCGCTATAGGCGCCGAGCAAAAGCTGCTGGCCGGTCTGACCGCGCGCGTAAAATGTGCGGGAAACCTGCGCGCCGCCGAACGAACGGTTTTCTAAATAGCCGGAATATTCCCGCGCGAACGGTACACCTTGGGCCACGCATTGATCAATAATATTGTTGGACACTTCCGCCAAACGATGCACGTTAGCTTCACGGGAACGGAAATCCCCGCCTTTGATGGTGTCATAAAATAAACGTTTGATGCTGTCGCCATCATTCGGATAATTCTTAGCCGCGTTGATGCCTCCCTGAGCGGCAATGCTATGCGCCCGACGGGGAGAATCCTGAAAACAAAAAACCTCAACCTGGTATCCCATTTCTGACAATGATGCCGCGGCAGAGGCGCCGGCCAAACCTGTACCCACAACCAAAACAGTGTATTTTCGTTTGTTGGCGGGATTAACTAATTTCAAATTAAATTTATGATTGGTCCATTTATCTTTGAGCGGGCCGGAAGGAATTTTTGAATCGAGCATATCACCCTTATCCACGGATTAAGACATATAATGGAATTGAACTAAACGCCAAGGCAATGCAAACGCCGAAAAGATTGCTGAATTGATGAACGCACGGAGTATATTTCGGATGATTAAACCCAAACGTCTGAACCAAACTCTGAATACCGTGGGTTAAATGAAATCCCAAACACCCCATGGCAACAATATACAAAAAACTGTGGATAGGATCTAAGAACGAATTATAAACAACCCCATAAAGTCCGAGCGACTTTGCGGTTAAAACACTTCTGACTCCTTCGTGATCCGCAAAAGTAAAATCAAACAAATGCCAGACCACAAATCCGAAGAGGAACAAACCGGTATAAACCCTCAATTGAGTTGCCAGCGATCTTTTTCCCCTGCTCTTAGATACGGCGTACCGATTCACCCCCGCCGCTTTCATATTTTCAAGGACCAACGCGATTGTCACCAAAATATGCGTGACAAATACGGCCAGCAAAGCCATTTCAATAATAAGCACAACCGGCCTGGCCTTCTTAAGCGCGGCGGCGTACCCATTAAACACGTCGGGGCCGCCATAAATCAATAAATTTCCAATCAGATGGCCGATGAGAAATAAAATTAAAATCAAACCAGTGGCAGCAACAACTTGTTTTTTTCCTATGGAAGATTTTAAAAGGTTAAAACACATAAACACTTTCATGAAAACGAACGATTAAACTGAATATATTCTCTTCGAAAATGAATACATCCAATTCGTTTAATCTCACTGATTAACTGCGGAACTAAAGATTAATGAATAAAGGATTCAAGCGCAGAGATTTCTCCGCCATCCATGTAACCGTCGTGATTTTTGTCGAAATGATACAGGACATCGGTATTTGTAGGATATTTGCCCGACTTGGCTATTGAAGCTCTGACGGATTTAACGTACTCTTTGATCTCGTCATACTCAAGAGTACGGTTTCCGTTGGTATCAATCGCTTGATCAAGGCTGCTGCGAATCGGTATGGGTGTATGATCTTTAAGTTCTTTAAGGATCGTTGGTTCAACCGGATCAGGAGAAGGAGAAACAGGCCCTGATGCAACAGGCTCTGCTGCCGGAGCCGGGGCTGAGGCTGGTTCAGCGACGGCGACAGGCTCAGCAACAGCTTCCTTAGCCGCATCCAGCGCAGCTGAATCTTCAGCAAAAGTTTTGACCGTAAAAGTAACCACCATCAATGCCGTAAACATCATTAAAAATTTTATTTTTTTCATTACCCACCTCGTGTTTGATATTTTTTAAAGAATTGTTTTTATTTTAACGCCCGCGCCCTTGATGTCAAGGTCGCTTACGAATATTTTTCCCTTGAAGCGCGGCTTTTAATGTTCGGGCAAATTCAGAATTAGGAACCACCCCTAACCGCCGCGCGCTATCCATATCCGCTTTGCTTTCAGCCAGCCGGTTTAATTGAAAATACGCAACGGCCCGATTCATATACGCCTCGCCAAATTGTGGGTCAACGGTAATCGACCGGTTATAATCATTTAATGCCTCCTGAACCTTTCCCAAATTTAAATAAAGATTTCCCCTATTATTCAAGGCATAGACATAATCCGGCTGTACGGCAAGCGCCATCGTATAATCGTCAACCGCTTGTTGATTGCGTCCGAGATTTTGATAAAGATACGCCCTATTGGAAAAATATTCGGGATTGGACGAATCATACTCAATCGCTTTTGTATAATCCTTAATGGCTGCCTCGCTGTCTCCTTTACGTCGATAAACACTTCCCCGCGAAGCATAGACATCAGCGTTTCGCGGATCACGGCTTAAGGCAACGGTATAATCCTTCAAGGCAAGATCCAAATTCCCTTTTGATTTATACAAATGAGCGCGATTGATGTACGCGGGCCAGTATTTGGAATCAAGAGCGATGGCACGATTAAAATCGTTCAAAGCCAATTCCGGGTAACCTGTTTTACGTAACACCTGACCGCGATTATTAACAGGCCGCGCTTTATTGGGCGACTTTTCAACCGCATCACTCCACAGCGTCAAATCATCCTTCCAAACTTTATTGCGATGAACTGTTAAAAAAGAAAAAATCAAAGCACAGGCCAGCGTCAAGCACAAACCCATTTTCAAACGATGCCCTTTGAACAATTCATAAATCACACTTGAACCCGCTACACACAATCCAACCATGGGTAAATACATCCGATGTTCTGCGCATAAATCATTGCTGGTCACAAAGCATTCAAGAGCCGACGTCACAAAAAACCAGAGAATTCCCAATGAATACAATTTATTTTTTTTCAAAGAATACCCAGCAGATACGCCTAGGGACGCAAGCAATCCGAACGAACAAATCCACACTCCCCATCCTGTTTGCGCGGCCAAGGGATAATCATGATCCACATTCTGTCCGACTGGAATAACAAATAACCGCAAATAAGTTCTTAAGACATTCACCTGCGTTAAGAGATATTCCTGACGAGGCATCAGCTCATCCGCAACGCCGCGCGTTGCGTCAAAGGTTCGCATGAGTTCCAAATTAAGAAACGGCGATCGCTGCAGTAAAATAAAAATGAGCGCCGGCAACAACAGAAACGGTGTCCATCGAAGCCAGGTCTTGGCGTCCGTCAAACATTTAAAACCAAAAAAAATACATTCCAAAACACAAATGATCACAGGCAGGATAAAGGCGTTTTCTTTAGAAAACATGGCCATCAGGCCCGCCACCCAGGCCGCCCAATAAAACCATTTGGATTGAGTCATGCGGCTGTGAAGATACAGCACCAACGATCCCAAAACGAAAAACGCCGCCAACAGCGTTGACCGCTGCCAGATATAATTGACCGGCTGGGTTGCTAAGGGATGAACTAAAAAAATTAACGACGAGGCGAAGGCTATGTTGATTTTTAATGGCGAGGATCTAATAACGCGCTTATCTAATTCAAGCAATTGAGAAACAAGAGTATAAATCAAAACACTGTTGCAAATGTGCAGCCAAATATTTAGAAAATGATAGCCAGTAACATTGAGCTTTCCAAAAAAATAATTAACCGCGAAAGTCCAGCCTGTCAAAAATCTGGTATTAAAGGCATTAAAAAGCCCCTGCCAATCCCAAAAATTTCGGACGGCCGGATTATTAATGATCGTCGCGAAATCGTCAAAATGAAAGGATGCCGTCAGCGTATTGGCATAAATGGCAAATCCCAACAAACAAAAACCCGACACAATCCTGACATGCCACGCTTCAATATTTACTTCAACCGGTTGGACGGGATTTTGTTCTTGAACAGTTTGTATTTTTTTTCTTTTCTTGACCATGAATTACTGCTGAAGTAATGGCATCAACTCCTGATTGGACCGGATAAATCTGTTGTTTTCAATGGCCTTAAGCCAGCGTTCTTTGATCAACGCATCAGCTTGAACCCGTGAATCTTTCCACCCCTGCCCTTGCCACATCGGCATCGTTTCCCAATTGGAATTAATATAACAAGCAGCGCCGATATCATACTTCTCGATAGTTTCAAAGAATCCTTTAAACCACATGGTCCAGGATCGTTCCCCGATGGTTGTGCTATTTCCAAAAGGACTGGACTCAGCCAACATCACGGGCTTGTTATGCGCCTTGGCCTTGTTGACCATCCATTTGACATTGCCGTCGTTAAAGGCATTAAAAAATGAAATACCAAACCAATCCACATAATCATCGCCCGGATACCAAGCCATCATCGGTTTATCCGCATTCAAATAACCGTAGGAATGCCAGACATAAGACGCTTTCACATCTTTCGAGCGCCAGCGGTCGACGATGTAACGGTAGGCTTTTTTATACGGCTCAGGTTCATATCGATTTTGCGGCAAATCAAATTCATACCCGACGCGCACATAAACTAAACGGTTAGAATTTTTAATCCATTCGCCGATTTTATCAATATTAAAATCATACACTCCGCTTAAAATATCATCCAATGCCCCGACCATATATAATCCCATCTGAACAGATGCCCCCGGGTATTTTTCAATCAGCGCCTGGGCATGCATAATCCCGGAACCATAATCAATAGGCTGTGATAATCCATGCGCTTCCTGCACCGAGGTATAAATCATAACTCCCGTCGGAATCTGGCCAGTTGCCTTAACATATTCATTAATTGTGTCTTGATCCTGGCCAATAAACAGCACCGTGCGTCCCGCTTCAGGCGCAAAGGAATATGCTTTTATGGGTTGACTCGAAAAAGCTATCTGAGATACGAGACAGATAAGAAACATGTACATACTAACGCGCAGCATTTTCATCTTTTATCCTTTCTAGAATTTTAATA
>JAHFGF010000189.1 GCA_023247595.1 Candidatus Omnitrophota bacterium | reverse complement strand
ACGGACAATAATTTTCTTTTCGTTCAACTTATCATAATCAAACGCGTGCAGCGGCTGGCCAAATTCCATCAAACAAAAATTAGTAATATCGACGATGTTATTTATTGACTTCATTCCCAGCGATTCAATGCGTTCCTTCAGCCACTTGGGGGATTCTTTAACCTGAACATTTTTAATGACCGTACCGATATATCGGCCGCAATCGTTGGAGTCTTTAATTTGGATGGATACTTGTTCTTTTGTGTTTTTGTGTGCTTTGATTTTAGGAAGCTTGAGCGTTTTTTGACAAATGGCAGAAACTTCGCGGGCAACGCCGATGACGCTCAAACAATCGGGGCGGTTCGGTGTGATTTCTATCTGAAGAACTTTTGTGTGGCCGGCATCATGAATTTCTTCGACTTCCAATCCAGCCATCGTCAGGCGGTGCGCAAGCTCGTCCGCCTTGAGCTTGTGCTCCACATAATCATTTAACCACTGAATACTAATTTTCATAAAATAAATCCTGTAGGGGATAGTTTAAAACCATCCCCTACAAATTCAAAATTGATTTAGGAACCGGACATCGTTCTCATAAAACAAACGAATGTCATTGATACCATACTTCAGCATCGCCATGCGCTCGACGCCCAGGCCAAAAGCCAAACCTTTATATTTGCCTTTTGGATAACCGACCGATTCAAAAACTTTTGGATTAACCATACCGCAGCCCAAAATTTCAAGCCAGGCATCTTTGGCCTTCCAATAGACATCGACCTCGGCAGACGGTTCTGTAAAAGGAAAAAAGTGCGGACGAAATCTCATGCGGATATCCTGGCCAAAAAACTTTTGGCAAAATGCTGTTAAAAGTCCCTTGAGATCGGAAAACCGCACGGCATCATCCACCAATAGCCCTTCAATCTGGTGAAACATAAAGGAATGGCTCGCATCAACAGCGTCAGGCCGATATACCCGTCCGGGAATGACAACGGCCATCGGCGGTTTAAAATTTTTCATCACGCGGATTTGACCTGGAGACGTTTGGCTACGCAACAAAAGTTTACGCCCTTTGTTTGTATCATCCGGCCAATCGAGATAAAACGTATCAAAGGCGTCCCTAGATGGATGGTCAACCGGAATATTCAATGCTGTAAAATTATTAAATTCTGTTTCCATTTCAGGGCTGTCATGAATAACAAAACCAAGCTGTTCAAAAATGGTACAGATTTCCTGAATTGTCTGAGACAAAACATGCTTATGTCCAATTTGGGAGGAAACGCCAGGCATCGATAAATCAACGGCTTGACGCGCGCCTGAAGATGTTTTTTGCTGGAATGATTTTGGTTTGTCTTCGATGATCTGGCCAATCAGTTCCTTTAATTCATTGGCGCCTTTACCAACAGCGGCTTTTTCATCGGAACTCAGCGTCGGAAAGCTGGCGTATATTTCAGGCAGAAGACCTTTCTTGCTTAGATATTTAATCCGAAAGGCTTCTAATGATTTTTCATCGCTGACGCCCTTGGCATCTTCGTGAATATCCTGTCGTATTTTCTGAAAATCCCAACGCATGCGTGCCCCTTAAAAAAGTAACTCGCGAGAAGTTATGTCTTTCCGCGAGTTACTTAACAGATTTTAGATAATCTGATTTATGATTGATGCGATGTGCGCTGCATGTAGCTATTGGTGACGCTGGCATGAGATCGGGCTCTGATTATTTTGCCATTTGTAAGCCGCTGAAGAATTTCTAAGCGGTCAAAATCACCCAACAAATTTTAAAATCGAAAATTTACGCTTTTTTGCTAGTCTTAACAGCCGCAGTTTTGGCAGGAGCTTTCTTGGCCACTTCTACCAACTGATTAAAGGCACCAATGGAATTAACAGCTAAATCAGCTAAAACTTTACGGTTAATTTCCACATTGGCATTATTCAATCCATATATAAAACGGCTGTAAGAAATTCCAGCCAATTCACACGCTGCCTTGATACGGATAATCCAGACATTGCGGAATTCTCGCTTCTTTACCTTGCGATCGCGATAGGAGAAAACCCGGCTGCGATTAATGGATTTGATCGCTTCTTTGTATCGTTTACTGCGATGTCCCCACTGTCCTTTGGCTTCTTTAAGAACGCGTTTTTTGCGTTTATGAGCAGTAACGCTGCTTTTCACTCTAACCATACGGCAACAACCTCCTTACAAGCTTTGCTTCTGCTCCAGTGAGATAACCATCCTGACGCATATGACGTTTTCGCTTGCGTGACTTTTTGCTTAAGATATGTTGACGGCCTGCCGTGCGTTTTTTAACCTTGCCTGTTTTGGATAGGCGAAAACGTTTGGCTGCGCCTTTGTTTGTTTTCAATTTCGGCATGATGAATCCTTTCTCAAATCCAACTTACTTTTCAGCTTTTGGGGAAAGCACAATCGACATGACTCGGCCTTCCATGTAAACATCTTTTTCTACACTTGCTATTTCGGTCGTGTCCGTCACAAACCGCTCAAGAACTATTTTTCCTTTATCACGGAACGACATTTCTCGTCCCTGAAAGAACAAGTTTACTTTTACCTTGTCCTTTTTATTTAAAAACCCAATGGTTTGCTTGAGTTTCGTTTGATAGTCGTGTTCATCAATGTGCGGCTTGACGCGTATTTGTTTTAAAGCAGAGACTTTCTGGTTTTTCTTGACCCGTCTCTCTTTTTTTTCCTGATCATATTTATATTTGCTGAAATCCATGATGCGGCAAACCGGAGGATTGGCCGTAGGGGCAACTTCAACAAGATCCAATCCGTATTCTTCAGCAAGTTCCAATGCTCTTTGGACAGTAACAACGCCTAATTGTTCGGCTTCCGGTCCGATAACACGCAAGTCTTTAGCACGAATTTTTTGATTAATACGAATATGTTTTAAAATATGAACCACCCCCCATTAAAATCAAGAATTATTTCTCCATTCTATTTAATACGAAAGTCTTATATTATCGTCAGTATTTATTTTTTGTCAACTATCTCTTTTGACAGCGCCGCTTTAAACGCCTCTAGACTCATAACTCCCAAATCTTCGCCACCGCGCTTGCGGACTGAAACCTGGGAAGCTTCCACTTCTTTCTGACCGATCACCAAGACATAGGGAATTTTTTTGAGAGTGGCTTCGCGGATGCGTTTGCCCAAAGTTTCGTTGCTGTTGTCAATCATCACCCGAATATTTTTGGATTTTAAATCCTCTATTATCCTTTGGGCAAATTCATTCTGCTCGACTTTGATAGGAATAACCGCCACCTGAGTCGGGGCCAGCCAGACCGGAAAGTTTCCTGCGTAGTGCTCAATCATCGTGCCGATGAAACGCTCCAAACTTCCCAAAAGCGCGCGGTGAAGCATAATGGGCCGTGCCTGAGCCCTGTTCTCGTCGATATATTTGAGTTCA
>JAHFGF010000188.1 GCA_023247595.1 Candidatus Omnitrophota bacterium | reverse complement strand
ATATCTCCTTCTTTTGGCTTGTTGTTTGTCTCAAGTACATTAAAAGCTGTTTCAAGAGCCCGTTGGGTTGCGAATTGCGGCAATTGTTCGGACGGTGAGGGAATTAATAGAAAGTGATAAGGCGCTAGGGGTGCATAATTAATGTTAATGGCGATATTTTCATTTTTAATGTTCAAATCCATCAACCGCTGTAATGGAGTGCGTTCGTGAATCTGATTGAAATCATCTGTTGACCCAAACGGCATATTCACCGGATTCATGTCCGCTTCCGGCCTACCCACTTCTTTTTCCCGCGCAGACCGTCCGGGATTGTCCTGCGCGATAAATTGGCCGATCCCTTTTTCTCTTATCCCTTGCAAATTGTAACGAAATACATTTTGGGCCGACATTCGCTCATCCCAAAGCGTTTTAAGCTTGCGGTCAAAACTTTGCCGCGCTTCGGATCGGTTTGGTTGGGGCCGGGTAGCGCCGACAATAATGTCAAAATATCCGAGCTCTTTCCCCGCCGACCCGACCCATGCACCCACATTGTCCGCGTTCTTGACGTCCTCCGGCTTCAGATCCGCCACCGAGGTTACATAGGCCTGAACCGAAACTTTCCGATTAAGCGCTTTGATATAAGTTGTTGGTTTAACTTGATTTACGCTATAAAGATAAACAGGTTCGTTTTCTGCAATCACTGCTCCTTCAGGGACCAAAAGTTTCCCGGCTTCAACCAAGTCTTTTTGTATTTCCTCGCCGTTTTCAGTTTTAAATCTGATTCCGACGGCATCATTGATGTCCGAATCAACATAGTTAGAGCTAAACTGAACAATTTTCTCTCCTTGTTTCAGCGTAAAGGAAATGCCTACTTCAGCCACATCTTCCTTGGGTGGGAAGAAGGTTATCTTAACATCGTTGGCCGCAATTGTTCCGTCCTTGCCAATAAATTTTCCGGTTAACACAACGCTTCCGGCTATTTGATTGTAGCCAATGCCGGAAATTTCGATGCGCATGAAATCGGGGGCCACGAAGCTGGTCCCCCAATCAAGCCCTTCCAAAGTGGCGCGTAAATAACCATTGCCCTTGACCGTATAGTGCTGGACACCATTAAATGTTATTTTGAAATCTGAATATTCACCGATGATATTGGATGCCGCTGGGCCGGTATCTTTTTCGCCGATTATTTCCCAATCTTTGATTTCCACAATCCCGTCCCTTAAAAAGGGCGCGGTTAAATCAGTTCTGCCTTTTTCTGCCGTGGGAACGGACATTTCCTCCGTTATCTGAACTACTCGCGGAGTTTCAGGCGCTGTCTTGATCTGTTCTTTTGAAGGTTTAAACACCAAATAAAGCCCGGTGAAAATCCCGCCTGCCCCTAGAGTAATTAAAGCCCATTTCAACGAACTTCTTACGTTCGGTAATGTGAATGCGGCCGCAATAAATACGCCTCCAAGGGCAAGAATATTAATTCCGATCACAATTGATAAAATAACGGCAGGTACTATTAATCCGGCGGAAACTAACCCATAAATTAAATAGGAAATTGCCGCAGCAGCACCTATCCCCGAAAGAACGGTCAACGCATTTCCGATCCATTTTCCGGGAATGGTAAACCATTTCAATTTAATCTCTTCTTTTGAAAAATTCTGAATTGTGATTAGAGAATTCGTAATCACCGAAAGAGGTTTGAAAATGGCAGCGGCCAGATGCCCCATCAATCCGGGAAGAATTAAAGCTGAAATAGCGGTTGTGACATAATACCGGAAGAAAATAATCGCCGGATTTTGTGTCGGAAGGTAAAAGTGATCCAATCCCGACAATAAATAAATAGGGGTGCCGACAATAACGGCCCCCAAGAAAAATGTGCCGATGAGCGTGCCAGCCGTAAATGCTGTGTTTTGAATGAGTTCCGAAATGGGATGTATCAAACTCCTAAATGTCGCTTTTCTTTTTCCATCTTTGTCCAATTCTTTATAGTTTTTCACCTGATTTTTTACCGCGTTCCACAAATCAACAAAATCGCTGCCGACCAGTTTATCAAGCGAGCTAAGAACACTGGGCGAACCCCTTCTTCCCAATACTCCGAATAGAAACGTAATAAAAGAAGACGCCGCAATAGATCCGATCAATCCGATTCCCAATAAAAGAATATTTTGCGGGAAAAAGATCAGCCAAATCGTGATCATGGGAGCGGTGAAAAAAGCCGTCCAGACACCAAAAATAATACGTAAATCCCGCGCGCGGAATGCGGAATCGGGATGGGGCGTTTGTCCGGCATCCCAATTTAAAGGTTTTGAGGTATACCAAACATTAAACCACCCGAGACTCCAGCTGGCGACAAAGCTGATGCCCCACACCAGCACCCATTGATGGGACCAGGTCGTGATGGCTGCGGCTATCGTCAATGCCATTAAGAAAAAAGAGCCTTTGGTCAGCCGGGCGGAATCATATATGGAAAGTGTTTTGCTTCCGGAAGCAACCATGCTGAAACTCCTCCAGGGAAGCGGATGTTCCAAGATCGGGACTAATTTATTCACGATGGAAAGCTGTTTAAACGTGAGCCACAATTTAATGGCAATGATCGACGCTATCGCCAACGGTTCTGAAGAGGACAAGAATGCGCTCATCTGTTCCAGAATTTGCGTCAATAAAGGAGACCCGGAAAATCCCGCCATGAGCCAAGTCCCCAATGCGGACCAGATTTGCGGAAACCATACTGCCGCCGATCCGAGCATGAGGGCGGGAACTGAAAGTCCCGCTCCGATCCATGCAATCGGAATATATTTTCCGATTGCTCTCATAATCATATAAGGGACCGCAAAAAGCGCTGCTGCTGCGATTGTGATAAAAAGATAAAGCGGCGCCATGATGGACATTCCTGTCAGAAGCGTTCCGATTCCGATCCCGAGCGCCAAATATTTTTGCTTACTGGCCAAGTCCCCGCTTGAAGTCCGGGGGGGTTCACCGCCGGCCAACACACGGAGAAAATTTTCCGGAAAATAAGACGTGGTGATATAAGGTCGGTTTAAAGAAATCATGGTTGATTCGTAAAGAAGTCTTGCCCTTTGTCTCCAATTGGCACTCCCGGCAGGGTCACCTTTTGCCGCACCGGTAAAAATCGCGAAATAAACCATCATGAAAACAGCCGTCATGAATAATGCCGCCACCACCTGTATCGAAAACATAAAGGAAACGAAAATTCCGGCCGCAATGACGCGGAGCGGAATGTTTTCCAAACCAAACTTGGTCAGATTCCGACGGAATTGTTTTTGAAAGACCTTGTCTTCATTCTTCTTACCAAGCCAGAACAACCAAACATAAATTCCCGTCATGGCCAAAGAAGCGGTGATTCCGGCAAGCTCGGGACGCACATTCCAAATCTTGCTTAACGTAAGGGCAATGTCAAATTCCTG
>JAHFGF010000187.1 GCA_023247595.1 Candidatus Omnitrophota bacterium | reverse complement strand
GCATCCTTTGCATCGGTGAATCCACGACCGCCATCGGCGGGGAAGATTCCTGTCCTTTTCAACTGCAGAAAATATTAAGTTCTCGAGGGTTTGCCCGGCCGTTTAAAGTCATCAACAAGGGACTCGTGTCAAAAAATACCCAGGACATCTTAGCGCAGCTCGAGGACAATTTAGCAAAATACAAACCTCAGCTCGTCATTGGCATGATGGGCATTAACGACAACGACAGCATCATCGGGATTAAAGACCAAAAAAGGCCGTTGCTGGATGAATTCCTGCGGCACTGGCGGAGTTATAAATTTTTTAAATACTTGTGCCGGCACCTGACGGAAAATTTTAAGGAAAAAGTTAAAACAGCCGCGCAGGCAGCGCCCGCGGAAATCATGCTGGAGTCCTGGACGCCGAACGTCGAAGAAGGGGAGTTTGATAACGTCACGGTCGTGAAAGAAGCGCTGAAGGTGGAACTCGCGAAGTTAAAGAAGGCCAAATCCCAGGAGCTTATTCAGTCGACAATCAGGGCGACATCATTCGCGTTTTATTTGGGGAATTATTACCGGCTAAAGAAAGACGCCGCGCAGTCTAAAAAATATTTGGACCTGGCATTGCGCCTTAATCCGCATTTTATTCCGGCGTACATTGAAGCGGGTACTTATTTCCGGGAACAGAAAGATTATAAAAACGCGATCGCGCAGTTCAAACAAGCCATTGAATTGAGCAAGGCATCCGTCCCGGCGCACATGGAGATGGCAAGGACGTTAAACGAAATGGGACTCATTCAGGAGGCGTACAAATTTTATAGAATTGTCGCTGTCAGCAAGCCCAAGGATTACTGGATTTATCCCGAAGCTGGCCGCTGGTTTGTTGAGCACGGTTACGACAAGGACGCTCAGGCTGTTTATCAAAAAGCACTTGCCGAAAATCCCCGGGACCTGACGGTGTTAAACGCGCTGATCAAGGTCTGCGAAAAATTAGGCTTACAGGAAAAAGTTATTTTTTACCGTGGCCAGCAAGAAAAGCTGCAGGCGGACCTTTACCAGTACAGCCCGCGGACCGTGCAGAATTTTCGTCAAATCATCGCGATGGCCAAGGCTCGCGGCGCTGGATTTATCGCGATGCAATACCCTTTAAGGAAAGTCGACGCGCTCAAAGCTGCGCTTAGCCCTTCGGGGAATATTATTTTTGTGGAAAACGTGGCCAACTTTGAAGAGGCGCTCAAAAGCGCGGAGTATTCTGAACTTTTCATCGACCGCTTCGCCGGCAACTTCGGCCATTGCACCGGCGCCGGCAACCGCCTCTTGGCCGAGAATTTGGCGGAGGTTATTTCAAAAAAACTAGGGACAGTCCCTTAAGGGACTGTCCCTAGTTTTTTCCTAGTTTTTTTGACAAGAAAGGAGACCGTAAAAACAAATGACCAAAACAATTGAAGTTAAAGATTACGCCCAACTGTTGAAGGCTGTCCGCGGTGAAATTGAGCTTGGCCGACGGGAGCTGACCCGTCGCTACTGGAATATCGGCGGGCACATCAGCCGGCATCTTTTGCATTTTAAAGAACGGGCGGATTACGGGAAGCATTTGTTTGAGAGGCTTTCGGCGGATTTGGATATTGGTGCTCGTACGCTTTACCGTGCTACTCAGTTTTTTGCGGCTTACCCAATTTTGACGAAATCGACAAAATTGACTTGGAGCCATTTTACGGCGCTTGCTTCAGTTACAGATTTTTTTCAACGAAAGCAATTAGAGAAAGAAGTTGTTGAGAAAGGATTGGGTGTTGATGCTCTCGAGGAAAAAGTCAAAAAGATTAAGTCAAAGTCCGTCGGTGCTGCCGCGGAAGCCAAAGAAATTCCGCAACTAAAAGTCGAGCGCGGGCGCCTGGGAATTTTTCAGATTTCTGATCCGCAGGAAGAAGGGCCAGGGCAGGCGGCGCTTTCGGTTGATTCTACGGCCACACTTAGGGTTGACTGCGGATTTTCGATTCTGCGCGAGGTTCCGTTAAAAAATCAAACACGGTTTAAGCCCGGGACAGTTGTTGAGGCTCCTGCTTCGGGCAGCGGATTTTCTTTAAAGAAAGTCGACGCCGGCGCCAAAGAACTTTACACTTACACCGCGCGTTTAATCCGGGTCATTGACGGCGACACGATTAAAGTGGTTGTCAACTGCGGCCTGGGAACCAAAACGCGCCAGACCCTTCGCCTGCGCTTAATCGACGCGCCGGAGATTGACACGCCCGAAGGTAAGCGCGCCAAGGCATTCGTCCAATCCGCCCTAAAATCTCTGCCGTTCGTCGTCATCAAAACCTACAAGCCTGACAAATTCGACCGCTACTTAGTGGATGTCTTTTACGACGTCCAGGAAAGAGATCCAATTCTCGTCGCCCAAAAAGGCAAACTCCTTAACCAGGAACTTCTTACCGCCGGCCTGGCTCGGTTGTATTGCCACCCCGGGGGTGGAGGTGGTGGTTGTTGATGTTTTATATTTGCCCGCGTTAGCACAAGCAGTTGGCACGCCAAACAGTCCTTACAAATTAGGTTTGAATAATTTATACAACACTACAAAATATATTCTCAAGCCCCAGCAGCCTGTCAAATTACAAATTCCGAAGTTTCAAAAGCCTCAATCTACACAAAATAATTACCCATTCGCAATCAAAGTAATTTCTCAAGGTCTAAATCTTCCATCCTTTGGAACCCCGCCAACGCAGAAGACAGGTCTTCAAAGTAAAAATATTTTATTGAATAAAACAGCGCCGATCGAGGCCGCTAATTTTCAGCCGGCCGCCGCTGGAGACGCGAGTATTTTAAGCAACCAATTTCCCGCTTACGATTTCGCCGGTGAAAGCATCGCGCCGCAGTACGGCGCTGTCATCCAAACGGTTCCCATTGAAGTGCCACCCGGAATTAAAGGAATCCAGCCCAGTGTTGTCATCCGTTACACGTCGAATTTGCAGAACGGCTTATTAGGAGTAGGCTGGTCTTTGGAATTGGGTGCTATTGAGCGATCCACCAAACGCGGCCGCCCCGGTTATAACGATGCCCAGGATGTTTTTAATCTGGCCGGCCAGAGCGGCACGCAAGAATTGGTTTATGACGCGGCAAACCAAGTTTACCGCCCCAAAATTGAAGAAAGTTTTTTCAGGATTCAACACTTGGCTTCTCCCAATCAATGGATTGTGACGGATAAGTCCGGCACAAAATATTTTTACGGCCAAACAGACAGTTCCAGGCAATTTAAACCAGCCAGTCCCTCACAAATTTTTCGTTGGATGCTGGATAGGGTCGAAGACATGCACGGCAATTATTTGACGGTGACGTATTCCAAAGATGCCGACAATCAAATTTATCCGCAGACAATTGACTACACCGGAAACAGCGCGGCGTCGCAAAGCCCTTTTGCCCAGGTCGTTTTTCAATACGA
>JAHFGF010000186.1 GCA_023247595.1 Candidatus Omnitrophota bacterium | reverse complement strand
GCCAGCCATGAAAATATCCATCCACCAAATTCACAGCGCCAATTTGAAGGCCGCCTTGATTGCCTGTTGTCTTATTGACGATACCCAGATCAAGCCCGTGGACGTCGCTATTAACACCATAAATTAAATTCAACCGCAAACCACCCACAGAATAATCTTGATCAAACAATTGCACCGGATGCCAAAGCGACAACTGAACAGGCGTTTCCTCCGCCTTGACAACGCTAATACTGGTTAATAAAAGAAAACCTAAAATCATTCCTATTTTTTTATGCATATTTTTCCTTTCTGATAACTGTCCCCTTTAACTAATTTTTAGCTACTTTAAGCTCGGTAACCAAAAGCCGAACAACCGTTGTGCCGGTATTAGTAGCTTTATGAGTTTCAGCATTGATCCACATAATTTCTCCTTCTTTCAACTCCACTTCAGCAACACCACCATCTCCTTTAGTAAGCTTTAATTGTCCGCCTTGTTCAACAACGACAAAATGGTCTGGGTGGGAATGTGCAGGAATGGACTGCCCTGGCTGAAAAGTAACTTCCATGACTCGAACGCGATCATTTTCAAACTTAAGTTTATACATATCTGGAGCGACCTCGAGTGGATCTGCAGCAAAAGAAATCCGCGTTACCAGCATCATTGCCATAAACGAAGTTAAAACGACAGAAACGATTTTTATTTTCATACCTCTCTCCTTTAAATAATTAAGCGCCCTATTTTTGGTAAATCTCATTTAAAAACTTAACGATGCGGACAACCTGGCCAACAGCAAGGACGGCGCTTTCCCCCTTCAAGTTCCGTTATCATTCTCTGAATAGTGGAAATTCTTGTTTTGGTCATAAAATTTGAATCTGTGTTGACTGCCTTCTACAGAGCGTTGAGTTTCTCTCGGATATATAAAATTATATAAGATTGGCAAATCAGGTTGGATTATTTATATCATTCAAGCCCAGCAACAGCCTCAATCAGCTTATTAGAGCCTTAAATTTGCGCAAACCGCTGATGATAAAAGCCCGTCTGAGGGGTCACACGTCACATCTTCTCCCTCACTCAAACCGGAAACATCCGCTTCAATCCCAGCCTCAGCTTCGCTTCCGGTTGTTTCACCGGTTGAGTCCACCTCAGCGGTCAGGGTTGAAGTCGGGGTGACCGTTAAAATAGGCTGGGTCGTTACATCCGCGCTTTTAACTGTTTCCGATTGAGTGATGTCTGCCGCGCTTTCTACTTCTACTTGCGTTACTACGACGTCTCCTGCGCCAACATCAGCATCGATGATTTCTCGTTCCTCAAGCTCACCGCTGGTATCCACCTTTGTTTCTGCTTCAATAGTACCAGATTCCGGATTAACGTGAACATCCGCATCAACGATGGGATTATTTGTTGACCCTGAAGATTCTTGAGTGTCTCCCGATGCTGAACCACTATCTTGTCCGGCTTGATCGGTTTGGTCTAAGATTGTTACGTCTGCCTCTTCCACTGTTTCCTGCCCAGTTATCTGAGAGGCACTGCCGATACTACTATCGACAGTAGCAACTTCTTGCGCATCAAGGTCCGCATCAAAGATTTGTTTATCTTCAAGTTCACCCGTTGTATCGACCGTTGCATCCGCTTCCACCGTGCCCGCGTCCGGATTGATATGAATATCGGTTTCGACAATAGGATTTCCTGGAGGCTGGATCCCATCTGGGTTAGCTTTCTTGGTCCCTTGAGATGCGCTGATGGTCTTATGCACATCGGTTATGGAAACACGGCCCGGAGCCTGGATCCGGCTTCCTTCTTCCATGCCGCCGATGGCGCGATCAACCGTGCTGTGCCTTTCATCCTCGGCCCACGCCAAAGAGGAAACCAACAGCAACCCTGCGATACAAATAATTTTCTTCATATCTTTCAATCCCATTTCCTAAACCCCGCTAAAACGAAAAAATGACTTCTGTGCCCGCGATGTGTCGCGTACGGTCAAACAAATTGTTGTCATTCTGTGAATTGATAAAGCGATAAAAAATCCTTGTTGCCAAACCTGGTTTCCAATGATACGTCAGGCCGGAATAAACATCCCAACGTTTATCGTGGCGTTCTTGTGTATCCAAGGATGACAAAGAAATAAAATCAGGATATGTTCCCCAATCAAAACCGGATGAAACATCCAGGCCTGTTTTCAAACAAACCGGGGTATGTATACCTATTCTGGCCAAGGCCCCATTACGGTTAAAATTTTCTCCTCTGGCTTGGTTAAAATTACCCTCACCTTTAATAAAAAAATAACTTTTAAGGTCCTGCGTATAGAAATATTGCGTTATACCTACGGCCTCACGGACGGCATCGCGGGAGGTCTGGTCAGGATTAGGTCCGTCGGGTCCATAATTTAAAACACCCAGGCGTCCATAGAAATGCGTTTGTGTTTTAGGCCAAAAGGACGTATCTGCGCTCGCAAAGAACCGGTTTACCAGAGAAAATAAATCGCTCCTTAAGAAATTAGCCCGAAAATCATACCGACCGTTTAAGAGGAATAACCTGTTTCCAACAAAGGCTCGTCTTTTCGCATCAAAAGCAAATCCTTGGGAGGTGAAATCAACGTCTTGTGCGCCGCGATTGTGGGAATACTGCTGGCCAACATAAAGCACATCCAAACGAGAATTCTTTTCCAATAACAAGGGATGCCCGGCCGTCAATTCAAACAAATAAAGTGCTGCGGCCCTTCTGCTTTTAGCCAAAAGATCTTTGTTATCGGGTAACAGTAACGGATTGCTGTCATAGAAAATTCCAGTCTTCCCGGTCACATAGGATTTCTTTTTGACCGGTTTGGCTGCGGTGCGCTCATTGCGGTACAAACGGTTTAATTGCGCCTGCGCCCAATGCCGGTATTCCGCCGAGGAGGCGTGCTTAGACACATGACGCAATTCCTTTTCAGCCCGATTGAATTGATGTTGCTTTAAATAAGCAAAACCGAGAAATAAACGCGCGGGAATATCATTTGGATGTGACGTTAAAATTTCCTGATAAAGTTTGATGGCTTCTTTCGAGCGCTTGAGTTTCTCTAATGTCAAAGCCCGATAGCGTAAAATCAACGCATCGTGCGGATGCGTCTTTAAAAGCTCATCCGAGGCTTTGAGCGCTTGATCATACTTTTTGTTCTTAAAAAACTTGCTAAAATCGCTAACGAGAAATTCTTGGGAAGGGATTTGCGCGGCCAAGGAAACGCCACTCGAGAAAAATATGCAAAATATAACGAACGCTACAGTAAGATTTCTAGACAATTAATTTCCTGGTGGATGAACATTTCATAAATGAATTGTTTTCAGTTTATCATATTCAGTACAATATCAATGACTTATTTAGACTTTATCTAAAGCTACCTTCGTTTAGCATTCTTCTGAAATGTACAGGCTTTACAGCTGGCTTGCCGATAACCTT
>JAHFGF010000040.1 GCA_023247595.1 Candidatus Omnitrophota bacterium | reverse complement strand
ACGCGCTCATCATTTTTGATGACTTAACCCGTCAGGCTCAGGCGTACCGTCAGCTGTCTTTACTTTTGCGACGACCACCGGGACGCGAAGCTTATCCGGGAGACATTTTTTATCTGCATAGCCGTCTGCTCGAGCGCGCGTGCAAAATGAGTGATGCCAAAGGGGCGGGTAGTCTGACAGCCTTGCCTATTATTGAAACACAAGCGGGGGACGTTTCCGCGTACATTCCAACCAACGTTATTTCCATTACAGACGGACAGATATTCCTTGAAACCGATTTGTTTAACGCGGGCCAGCGTCCGGCGATTAACCCTGGTATTTCTGTCTCGCGCGTCGGTGGCGATGCGCAGGTCAAGGCCATGAAAAAAACAGCCGGTTCCCTGCGTCTGGATCTGGCGCAGTATCGCGAATTAGCTGCGTTTTCGCAATTTGCCTCTGATCTAGATGCCGCCACACGCAAACAGCTGGACCGGGGCAAACGTCTCATGGAAGTCATTAAACAAGGTATTCATGTTCCGCTTTCGGTTGTTAAACAGGTGACGATTATTTATGCCGGTGTCCATGGCCATCTGGATGATCTACCCGCCAACAAAGTCCGCGATTTTGAAATGGCGCTGCATGAAGGATTAGACGCCAAGTATCAGGATTTTGTTCAATTGTTTAATAAAAAATTTGAAATGACCGACGAGGTTAAGGCGGCGCTTGACAAAATCATCCAGGAAGTCAAAGTCGCCTTCAAATAGAATTTTTAAGGATCCTTATGATCGGCATAAAAGATTTTAATAAAAAAATTGTCAGCTTGAAGAATACAAAAAAAATGACCAAGACCATGAAAATGGTCTCGGCCAGTAAATTCAAGCGTGCCCATAAAGCGCAGTCTTCCGCTTTAGCCTATGCTCGGGAATTGACCAGTTTAATGAATCGTCTTTCCAGCGTGGATGGCGACGGGACGCATCCCTTGATGGTCAAACCGAAAAGTGTCCAGAAAGTTCTTGTTCTTTTAATTACGTCGGACAAAGGCTTGTGCGGCGGGTTTAACAATAATCTCATCCGCTTTGTTAAATCCTGGGTCCAGGAACATAAAGAAGTATTCAAATCCGTTGAGTTTAGTTTTTGCGGAAAGCGTGGACATCTGTCCATGCGCAAAAGCTTTACGGTTGTGAAAAATTATGAGGACGTCGTGGCCAAACCTGTTTTTTCCCACGCGATCACCATTGGTCAAGATTTGGCCCAGGCGTATCAAAGCAAACAATACGATGAGATTTATATTGCCTACAATCATTTTAACAGCGCCATGTCGCAATCGCCGGTGATTGAGAAGCTGATTCCTTTTGATTCGGAAATATTAAAAAAAGACCAAACGAAAACCATCAACGCGGATTATATTTTTGAACCGGAGGCTGCTGAACTGTATCAGTTCCTTGTTCCGAAATATTTGAACTTTAAGATTTTTTTCTGCCTGTTGGAAAACGCGGCCGGCGAGCATGGTTCACGCATGACGGCCATGGATAAGGCCACCGAAAACACCGGCGAGCTCATCGATAAGTATATTCTTTTGAGAAACCGTGCGAGACAGGCCGCAATCACGACGGAACTAATTGAAATCATCTCGGGTTCAGAAGCTTTGAACAATTAATCTTCTGTTTCATAACGATTGAAAGGTCGAATATGTCAAATCAAAAAGCCGTCGGAAAAGTCACACAGGTGCTGGGAGCTGTTGTGGATGTGTTTTTTCCTTCCGAACATCTGCCGCGCATCACTTCAGCGCTTAAAACAACCAATACGTTTATTAACGCGAATGCGGATAATCTGACCCTTGAAGTCGCGCAGCATTTAGGCGATAACATTGTGCGCACGATCGCCATGGATTCAACCGAAGGTCTCATGCGCGGCCAGGAAGTAACCGATACCGGCGATGGTATTCTTATGCCCGTCGGTGAAGGGACGTTGGGACGCGTCATGAATTTGTTGGGCGAACCCATTGATAATGAAGGTCCTATTAAAGCGGCCAAGTACATGCCCATTCATCGTTTGGCGCCCAAAATAGAAGAACAAGACACATCGTCAGCGATTCTGGTAACGGGAATCAAGGTTATTGATTTGCTCGCGCCTTATCGCAAGGGTGGAAAAATCGGGTTGTTCGGCGGCGCTGGTGTTGGAAAAACAGTTTTGATTCAGGAATTGATTAATAACATCGCCAAAGAACACGGCGGTTTTTCGGTGTTTGCCGGTGTCGGTGAACGCACCCGTGAAGGGACCGCGTTATTTAAGGAAATGAAAGAGGCAGGCGTTATTGATAAGACGTCGTTGATTTACGGACAGATGAATGAGCCGCCCGGAGCCCGCGCCCGCGTTGCGCTTTCGGCGTTGACGGTGGCGGAATATTTCCGCGATGAAAAACGCACCGACGTGCTTTTATTTATCGATAATATTTTCCGTTTCACCCAGGCTGGATCCGAAATTTCCGCATTGCTTGGCCGTATTCCGTCGGCCGTCGGGTATCAGCCGACGTTAGGAACGGACATGGGGGATTTGCAGGAAAGAATCACTTCAACCAAATGGGGTTCGATCACATCCATTCAGGCGATTTATGTGCCTGCGGATGATTATACCGATCCGGCGCCGGCGACAACATTCGGACATTTGGATGCGACCACCGAATTGTCCCGTCCGATTGCGGAACTCGGTATTTATCCGGCTGTCGATCCTTTGAGTTCAACCTCGACGGTTCTAGCGCCGGAAATCATCGGTGAAGAGCATTACAAAGTGGCCCGCGGGGTTCAGGAAATTCTGCAGAAGTACAAAGAACTTCAGGATATCATCGCGATTTTAGGTATGGATGAACTTTCGCAGGAAGACCGGCTGACGGTTGACCGGGCGCGTAAGGTCCAAAAGTTTTTATCACAGCCGTTTAGCGTGGCTGAGCAGTTTACTGGAATTCCCGGAAAGTATGTTCAGCTTGAAGATACAATCCGTTCCTTTAAGGAAATATTAGAAGGGAAATTGGATCAAATACCCGAGCAGGCTTTTTACATGGTCGGCAATATTGATGATGTTCTCACGAAAGCAAAAAGTTTATGACAGAGTTTGCATTTGCCGTACAAACACCTCAAGGTGAAGTTTTTAAAGGCCCTGTTAGTTTTTTAACAGCCAACGGTTATACCGGCGAGGTTGGGATTTTAAATAATCACGCGCCGATGATCATCACCTTGAAACGCGGTGTTTTGAAAGTGACACAGGCAGATGGCCAGAAATTTTTTGTGCATGAATCCGGAGTGTTAGAAGTCAAGCCCGATCACAATGTCTTGGCTCTCGTGGATGACGCCAGTTTGGCTGCCGATGAACAAGATGCCAAAAAGAAATTAAACGGCGGTTAGGTCAAGGTTTTCAATGAATATGGAAAGTAGTCCAAACGTTGTGCAGGAATCCGAAAATAAATCATTATTTGGCGTGATTGTGCATTCGTTTTTTATCGTTCCTTTTTTGATCGCTGTTTTTAGTGTTCTTTTATATATGTCTGTCCGGATATTGACCATGGAAAATCGGACTGTTTATGATTATCTGGAAGATGTCAAAATTGGCGGGATGACCAAACGCTGGCAGTCGGCGTTTGAACTTTCAAAAATTCTAGCCAATTCAAAAATGGTTCCCAATGATGAACGTTTTAAATCTGAAATGATCAGTGTTTTTGAAAAATCCAAGGATGATGATCCCCGCGTTCGTCAATATCTGGCCCTTGCCATGGGACGCACCGGCAATCAGGATTTTGTCCCGACGCTCATTAAAAGCGCGACGAATGAAAAAGATGAAAATCTTACTGCAATTGTTTATTCACTTGGTATACTGAAAAACATTCAGGCGGTAGATAATCTTTTACCATATTTAAAATCCGACGATGCGCGATTAAGACTTGTTACAACAATGGCCTTAGGAAACATCGGAGGACCTAAAGTTCTTAGTGAATTAAAAGTTCTTTTAAATGATACCGAGCCGAATGTTCAGTGGGAATCGGCAGTTGCATTGGCAAGAAACGGTGATGCGACAGCCAGCGGATTAATTGTCAAATTATTAGACCGTAATTATTTGTCCCAGTTTCCAAATGTTGATCCCGAGGAACAGACACATGTGATGATTGTCACGATAGATTCTTCCGTTCACATTATGAATAATGAAATTACAGCTAAGCTAACGGATCTTTTTAAGAATGATAAAAATATGAAAGTCAGAGACGCTGCTTTTCGAGCGCTTGAAAAAATCAAGAAAACTTAACCGGGTTATCGACGCATCATGGATTCCAATAATAAATTAACTGATAACAAGACAGAAATAAAATGTGCAACAGGTCAATGCCCCTCGGAATCGGTTGACCGAAGATTTTTTATCAAATGGTTTGTGGTGGGATGGACGGCATTCGCCGCGATTGTTGCGGGATACGGCACATTGGTCATGCGGTATTTATTTCCAAATGTTTTGTTTGAACCTGTTCAAACATTTCGCGCGGGGACACCGGATGATTATGAGGCCGGCCAGGTATCGGAACGTTTTAAAGATCAATACGGCGTCTGGATTGTCCGCAGTGATGATCAAATTTATGCCTTGTCGACGGTATGCACGCATTTAGGCTGCACACCCATTTGGCAGTCTAGCGAAGCAAAATTCAAATGCCCATGCCACGGCAGCGGGTTTTATAAAACCGGAATCAATTTTGAAGGACCGGCACCGCGCCCGTTGGAACGTTATAAAATTGCCTTATCCGATGATGGGGAAATCCTCGTTGATAAAACAAAAAAGTTTCAGCAAGAAAAAGGGGAATGGTCTGACCCCGACTCGTACATAACGGTATAGCAGACGAGTCGGAGGTGATAACACAGATTTAAACTAACAAATGAAAGAAACGGATTACACGGATATCTGTGTAATCCGTACGAAGTTACAAATACTCGATCCGTGTAATCCAAATAAGGTTTTTTATTATGCTAGAAAAATTTAAAAATACGCAATTTTACCGTTCTGTGTTCCGAACGGGTGTGCCGATCTCATCGCATCGTCAGCGGATGATGATCATGCTTAACAGCGTTTTTCTTCATCTGCATCCGGTACGTCTGCCTAAGCATGCCGTTAAGGTTAAATATACCTGGTGCATGGGAGGGCTTTCCTTTTTTGTGTTTTTAGTTTTAACGGTCACAGGTATTTTACTTATGTTTTACTACCGTCCGACGGTGGAATATGCCTATGGTGACATTACCGATTTGGGGCAGCAGGTTCCTCTTGGAATTATGCGTGAAATCCACCGCTGGGGCGCTCACCTGATGGTTATTACGGTTTGGCTGCATATGTTTCGTGTTTTTATGACGGGCTCTTACAAACCGCCGCGGGAATTCAATTGGGTTATCGGTGTCATCCTTTTGGTTTTAACCATGCTGTTAAGTTTTACCGGATATCTGCTGCCGTGGGATCAGCTGGCGATTTGGGCCATTACAGTCGGTTCCAACATGGCCGGTGCAACGCCATTTTTAGGAACATCGGGGCCGGGTTCAAATCTTTTGGCGATTGGCGATGTGAATTTTGTCACCTCCGTCAGTGATGCCCGCTTTGCGATGCTAGCAGGGAGATTCGTCGGGGAATCTGCTTTGCTCAGATTTTATGTTCTTCACTGTATTGGGTTGCCTTTTATCATTATGATTTTCATGATCGTTCACTTCTGGCGTGTTCGAAAAGACGGCGGAATTTCAGGCCCAACCTAACAACCACATAAAGAACTGATATGGATTTAATTAAAAATTTTATTAATACAATTTCAGACCCCAAAATTTTATTTAATTTGATGATTTTGGGTTTCTTTATGGTTTTCCCGCCCGTTAAACCATTTGAGAACCTTAACAAAGCGTTGGGTTTGGATAAGCTCTGGACTAAACGGGGCGGAATGATTTTGTTGGGATTGATGCTTTTCTTCTTTGCCTTTGGTCTAACCGATGAAAATTTTCGTCTGATTGTCACCAAAGCAGATAATGTTCCTATTGTGGCTTTGTTATTTTTGGTAGTGTTTTTTTTGTGGCTGGCCATGTATCAGGCCAAAGCCAATGATGAGCGAACGGCCAAAGGGGAGAAGCCAAATGAGTTTGCGGACAGCAAAGAGAAGGTTTTGGTCTGGCCGGATTTAGTTTACATTGAATTTATTTGTTTAGTTTGTGCTGCGGCAGTGTTGCTCATCTGGGCGATTATGCTGCCCGCTCCTCTGGAAGAACCTGCGAATCCAACGGTATCTCCCAATCCTTCGAAAGCGCCGTGGTACTTTTTAGGTTTGCAGGAAATGCTGGTGTATTTTGATCCCTGGATTGCCGGCGTTGTTTTTCCGTCTATCATTGTTTTTGGCATGATGGCCATTCCCTATATTGACAATAACCGTAAAGGGTCGGGGTATTACACGTTTAAAGACCGCAAGATGGCGGTCAGCATCTTTTTATTCTGCTGGCTTTGCCTTTGGATTTTCTTAATTACAACCGGGACGTTTTTAAGAGGACCGAATTGGAACTTCTTCGGGCCCTTTGAATATTGGGATCTGCACAAACTGGCAGTTCTTAATAACGTAAATCTTTCTGAAATTATTTATATGAAAATTTTGGGAACAGGGTTGCCCCACAATATCCTGTTGCGGGAAATAGGCGGGTTCATTATCATGGGAATTTATTTCGGACTGCTTCCTCTAATAATGGCCAAAACCATTTGCAAAGATGTCTATCAGCGGTTGGGACCTGTGCGTTACAGCATTTTTATTGTCTTAGTGCTGTTGGCATTAAGCCTTCCTATTAAGATGGGATTGCGCTGGGCTTTTAACATGAAATATATCATCGCTATGCCGGAGTTTTTCTTAAATATCTAATATGCCGCCGCCACCTCAAAAACCTCCAGAGTCGCATTACGATCTGCAAAAATTGCATAAATTTTTTGCCATCGCGGCCGTTGTTTTATTATTGGCTTTGTTCGGCTTATTCGCGAAAGATTATTCCAAGGAATGGAAAACTTATCAGGAAGAATACCGCAAGCTGGAAGTTGAAAAGGCAAAAGTTAAGTATGATCTGGAATCCAATGCCTTGCTTAAGAATGAAGAGTATCAAAATTTACTCAAAGAAGAAGCAACAGCCAAAGCCCAGTTAAAAACAAAGTCCGCGGAAATCGCGGCCATTCGAAAGCGCATTGAATCAGTTAATGCCAAGCTTAAAATTTTAACCCAGCAAGCCCAGTTTGCCAAAGCGGAATATGACACAAATAAATATGATTTTGAAGAAGCCCGCGCCCACAATAAACCTAATGCTGATGCGTTAAAAAAGAAAATCGACAAGCTTTCCTCAAAAATTCAGGTGTTACGCGTTCAAATTGAAGAGAAAAACGCGGTCATTGCCGCTGAAGAAACAAAAATTAAGACTATTGAAAAGAGCTCGGTTGATTTAGAAAAACAGGTCAATAAAATTGCCAAGAAAAGTTCAATCCTCGCCAAGAAAATTGGACGCATTGATCCCGAGCATATGTCCATTGCCAACACAGTGGCAGGGGTGGTGCGTAATCTTCCTGTTATTGAACTCGCGAATTCAGATTATCGCATCAAGCAAATTGTATTAAAAGACATCACCGACGATGTTAATTTTATGCGTGTCCCTAAAGTGGACCGCTGCATCACCTGCCATTTAGGTATTGATAATCCCGATTTTAAAGACGCGCCTCAGCCGTTACGTGCTCATCCCAATCTTGAACTGTTCATGGATAAAAATTCAGCGCATCCGCTGGATCAATTTGCCTGTACCACTTGCCATTTGGGCCGCGGACGGGCGACTGATTTTAACGGAGCTGTTCACACGCCCCGTAATGAAAAACAGCGGGAAGAGTGGGAGAAGAAATACGGATGGCATGAATACCATCATTGGGAAACGCCGATGCTCCCGGTGGGATTGACGGAATCCAGTTGTTTTAAATGCCACTCTGGACATACGGTAATTAAAGGAGCGGAAAAATTAAATCTTGGTTTAAATTTAATTGAGAAATCCGGCTGTTATGGTTGTCACAGCATTGATAAATATAAAGATTGGCCCAAAGCAGGCCCCAGCCTCGAATTTTTAGCGTCAAAAACAACAAAAGAATGGGCGTATCGCTGGATCGATGATCCCAAATCCATTCGGCCGACGACATCCATGCCGTCTTTTTTCCATCTTTCTAATAACAGTGACCCCGAGTCGGTTGCAAGAGCGCAGCAGGAAGTGCATGCCATTGTGTCTTTCTTGTTTGCCAACAGCAAACCATTGGCTATTCAAGGATCTGAATTAACCGGAGATTCCAAAAAGGGCGAAGAGTTAGTTTCCTCCATTGGATGTTTTGCCTGTCATCAGATTCAGAAAGATGTTTCTAATGCTGAACCAACCAGAGAATCCTTAAGACGTAAGCAAGGTCCGAATTTGATTGGGTTAGGGACAAAGACTTCCAAGGAATGGTTATATCAGTGGTTAAAAAATCCGAATCGTTATCATCCGGAAACCCGCATGCCGAATCTGCGGTTGTCCGACCAGGAAGCGATTGATATCGCGGCCTATTTGTCTGAAGACAAAGAGGCTGAAATAAAATCTGTGCCTCCGGTTGATGGAAAAATGTTAACCCGGATTGTTAAAGAATTTATTTTGAAAAATACCAGTGTGGCTGAAACAGATAAACAAATTGCCCAGATGACGGATGATGACAAACTGCAGTTCGCCGGTAAACGGCTGATCCGTCAATATGGCTGCTACAGTTGTCATAATATTCCGGGTTTTGAAAATGAGAAACCCATCGGAACCGATTTGACGGAAGAAGGAAGTAAGAATGCTCATGGGTTTGATTTTGGGCTGATTGATATTGAAAAAACAAAACAAGCCTGGTTTAAACAGAAATTGTTGGATCCACGTATCTTTGATCATGGAAAAATTAAAACTGCGGATGAACAATTGCGCATGCCGAATTTCCATTTCACGCCCGCCGAGGCCGACGCAATCACAGCTGCTTTAATGGGCTTTGTTAAAGATCGTCCGGCCGCTTCCAAAATGACAGCCCGCACTCCCGAACGCATTTTCATCGAAGAGGGCGAGAAAATTGTACGGCAATACAATTGTCAAGGCTGCCATTTGATTGAGGGCGAAGGCGCCGCCATTAAGAATTCTGTTGTTGATTGGTTAATCAAGTACGAAGGCAAAGATCCGAACGACGCAAAGTCAATGGCGACCTCATTGAGCCCGCCGAATTTAATTGGTGAAGGCCAAAAAGTTCAGGCCGAATGGCTGTTTGAATTCATGCATCAGCCTGAAACCATCCGTCCATGGCTTCATGTCCGTATGCCGACGTATCATTTTAAGAATTCGCAGCTCAATGGAATTGTCAAATATTTCAGTTATCTGGATAACCAGGATTTTCCGTTTGCTGATGTCTTTAATCCGCATGACATAGATCCGGAATCTTTAGAAGCCGGTACGAAATTATTTTCGAAAGATTATTTTGGCTGCGCGGCCTGCCATATTGTTGGCAGCAGTATGCCCGGCGGATCACCCGATAGTTGGGCACCTGATTTTGCGATTGCCAAGAAACGCCTGAAGCCGGAATGGATCATTAAATGGTTAACCAATCCTCAAGACCTTTTGCCGGGAACTAAAATGCCGACGTACTTTGATCCGAAAAGTTTTGACAATGCCGGGCCGGAAGATGTTTTAAAAGGGGATGAGCACGCGCAGATCAAGGCCTTGCGTGATTATTTGATGACGCTTTCCAACGCAAACGCTCCTGCGGTTGCGGAGGTTCCAGCGGCAGCGCCTGCAGTTCCTGCTGCACCCGTTGCGGCTGCGCCTGCAGCTGAAAATCCGGAAACGCAAAAAGCGCCTGAGGTCTCAAATGCTACCGCCCCCGCAGCCGATCCCAATGATCCATGGCAGAATTAATTCGGCCAATCTTCACTGTTCCTGAGCCGACATGCTGACAAAAATTCCACTACTCTCGTTGTTGATGTTTTCCGTAACCTACCCGTTATTTTTTTGGCTCAGTTTTAAAGATCCCCTCAAGAAAAATTTTCATCATTTTCATATCGGACTGCCTAATATTTTGGCAGGCGTATCCGTCGGCGGGCTTTTTCTTTTAGAAGTTCCGAATATCATTCTTGTGAAATCTTTGGTCTGGCTAGGACTATTTTTATTCCTCACTTTTGCCTATTGGAAAAAAGAAACCGTCAATCCTGTGATGGTGACCGTTGTCAGTATCATTGGGATGATGGTTTATGTGAAAACGCACAGCTATCTTTTAGGTTTTGACTGGCCTGGTATCCTAGTGAGTTTGATTGGGGGATTGATTTTAAGCGGAGCTTTTTACGCCATGAATTTAGGCCATTGGTATTTAAATGTCCACGGACTGCCGTTAAGCCATTTGAAAAAAGCGACAATTGCGTTGGGCTGTCTTTTGGGCGTACGATTGATTTGGGATTTGGTTGCGGCCGTGACAAGCCGGGTGTTATTCAAAGGAGAGCTCACCACAATCGGACCTTTCTTTTGTCATCTCGACGGGATCTTTTTAATCGTTGCATTTTTTTTCGGCACCCTTTTTCCTTTGATTTCTATTTATTTTGTTTGGGGAACGCTACAAGCCAAATCAACCCAGTCGGCGACAGGGATCCTGTATGTGCTTTTAAGCGCTCTATTGATCGGGGACATTGCGTATAAGTTTTATCTTCTTCATTATGGATTGGCCCTTTAAATACACTCAGTCGGAATTATTCGTTGGTATATTTCCGTTTTTCTGGATGGCTGTCGAAGTATTTCTTTATCGAAAACAGAAATCATTAAAGCGATTAACTGATTGTGCGCTATTAGGCGGGACATGTTTTTTTATAAGTCTTTTTTTAGCAAAACGATTGAGTATGCTGATGGGCGGATGCCTGTTGTGGAACGAAGTCATCCGCTATGCGTGGTTTCTATTTGCTTTATTTGGTTTTATTCGTCTCTTTAAGACAATCGTTTTAACATTTTTAGAGAAAATAATTCCCTTTTATTCCTATAAGAAATTTCGAAAAAGTTTTATTTCAGCCCTTTCCTTTTTCCTCATTTTTGTTGTCGCAGTGCCGTTCGTTTTGGCAATGACATCCATTCACCGCCCTAAGATTAGCAATATTCTCAATCCAAAACGTACGTTGGGAATTGAATACCAGGATATAACTTTAAGGACAAAGGATCATTTGAATATTAAGGGATGGTTTGTGCCGGCCGCATCCGAGAAGGCGGTCATCATTGCGCACGGATTAGG
>JAHFGF010000185.1 GCA_023247595.1 Candidatus Omnitrophota bacterium | reverse complement strand
ACGGTGAAAAGCGATATTTATGATCTCAAAGAAGCGGGGCGACTGCGTTTGGCTGTCGGGCGGGGCTGGGTGCAGTCGGATATTACTCTTGAAAAGGCCAATATCAATTTTGCCGTTCTGCATTTGGGAGATCATAATTTTATCGGCGGGGTGGAGCAGTTGAGCGCTGAGAACTTTACCGAGGCGCGCAAAAAGATTCTCGACGCGTTTTTGCAGAGCAATATCCCGGAATTAATCACATTGATCAATAAATATTTCGGGCCGCAGAACTATTCTCTCTGGCATTTGTTTAAAGAGGAACAACAGAAAATTCTGAACTTGGTTCTTCAGTCGACGATGGAAGATATCGACTCTTCATTCCGGCAGATCTATGAACATCATTATCCGCTGATGCAGATTAAAAATGAAATTAAACTGCCGCTCCCGCGAACGCTCATTACGGTTGTTGAATTTATCCTCAACCGGGATCTGTGTGATATTTTGGAAAGCGAAAATATCAATACCGAACGCCTTCAGTCCGTGGTCGATGAAATGAAACGCTGGTCATTTAAACGGGATCAAGGGAATTTCGCTTTTGTCGCCAGTCTTAAAGTCAGCGAATTGATGAAACGTTTGGAATATCAGCCGAAAAATATCGCGCTTGTTGAGACCATTGAGACCGTGCTTACGATTATCAGTCAATTGGGCCTGGATGTCGATTTGTGGAAATCCCAGAATATTTATTTTGCCATTGGAAAGCAGCACTATATTGAGCGAAAACAGCAGGCCAAGGTTGATGAACTCGCCCGCAAATGGGTTACCTCATTTGATCGTTTGGGCCAGATTTTACAAGTCAGGATTAATTAATTGTTGCGTTAATCTCCTTAAGAAAAACTTCTCAGAACAACATTGTTTACTGTCTTATGTTAAACCATCGTGCCAGCGGCGTCCTTTTGCATATTACTTCTTTACCATCTTCTTACGGAATCGGAGATCTGGGGCCGTCCGCGTATCAATTTGTCGATTTTTTAGTTAAATCCAATCAACGCTACTGGCAGATTCTTCCTATCAATCCGACGGATGGAATAAACGGACATTCTCCGTATAGTTCCTATTCCGCGTTTGCGGGCAATCCGTTATTGATTAGTCCTGATGGACTTTGTCAGGATGGGCTTTTAAACAAAAAAGATTTGGGACGTTTGCCTAAATTTAGAACCAACGGCATTGAATACGCCCAGGTGGTTGCCTGGAAGGGAAAAATTTTAGCCGCTGCCTATAAGAAATTTAAAGCATTGAACCAGAAGGAAGGATTCAGAATTTTTTGTGAGTCGCACAAGGAATGGCTTGATGATTATGCCGTTTACACGGTGGCTAAATTGAAATTTGGCGCGCGTTCCTGGAACGACTGGCCTAAGGGGATGCGCTTGCGTGTTTTGCGTGATATGGAAATATTTAAAAAGAAATTTTCGGATGAGATTTTGAAATCCAAGTTTGAGCAGTTTTTGTTTTATAAACAATGGGATGCGTTAAAGGCATATTGCGCGTCCCGTTGTATTCAATTGATCGGCGACATGCCGATTTATGTGAATTATGACAGCGCGGATGTTTGGACCTATCCGAGTTTTTTTAAATTAGATAAAAAATTAAAACCCAAGTTTGTCAGCGGCGTTCCTCCGGATTATTTCAGTAAAACCGGTCAGCGTTGGGGGAATCCGGTTTTCGATTGGGCCAAGATGAAAAAGTCAGGATATCACTGGTGGATCAGGCGCATCGAGCATAGTTTGAAGTTGTTTGATTATTTGAGGATTGATCATTTCCGCGGCTTTGCCGGTTTCTGGCAGATTCCCGCGCGTGAGAAAATTGCCGTGTTCGGACGCTGGGTCAAGGCTCCCGGAATACATTTTTTTAAGACGCTTTTAAAGAAATTGGGAAAGATTCCCATCATTGCCGAGGACCTGGGATATATAACGCCGGATGTGATTAGCCTTCTGCAGCGTTTTAATCTGCCCGGTATGCGGGTTTTGTTATTTGCGTTCGACGATTATTCCCGAGGGAATCCGCATCACCCTGAAAATTACCCAAAACATTGCGTGGCATATACCGGTACCCACGATAATAATACCGTCCAGGGATGGCTTCATAAGGATGCTTCATGGAACGCCAAAGAAAATGTCATGAGGCATTTAAATCAGCCTCTTGGCAAAGATATCCATTGGGGGTTTATTAAGGTAGTGATGAATTCCGCCGCGCAGACGGCTATTATTCCTCTTCAAGATATTCTTGGTTTAGGCGACGATGCCCGCGTCAACCGGCCGTCCACGACGTATCATAATTGGGAATGGAGATTTAAAGCGTCTCAGTTAAAGACGGAAATTGTCAAAAAATTGGTAAAAGTAACCAAGCAGGCCAAGCGTGATTGTTGAGTGGAAAAGATGCAGTTGCCGGGACATAGGTGTAGTGTTATAGTTGTCTTGGAGCTTGAGGGATTATGATTAATAAAATGAAAAACATGATGGCAAAGATATTCAAACGGAGCGTGATTTTTTCTGTCGCCGCCACATTGGTGGTTTCTGGATTAATGCTTTGCTGCCAGGTTGGTCTGGTTTATGCCGGTCAAAAAGTTTTAAAATCCAATTCCTGCTGCCAGTCGTCCACCGCGGATCAAATCAAAGAGCAAAAGGCAAAGACCTGCCACTGCTGTATGTTTTCAAAAGAGACGTCAGATCAGGTCAAAGAATCTTTTGTTATAGCTAAATCACCGCACAAAATATTTTACAATTCCTTTTTATCCGTTGTCCAAGTGTTTAAAAATGCCCGTCAAGATTCTTTGCTTGTCTTGGCTGGACAAGATCCTCCCCGTCACAAAAGCTCCATTCCGATCTATCTACAGGTTTGCAACCTCCGACTTTAAATTCTTCCTACAATTCATTTTTAAGTTGAATCGCGTTGCTTAATTATTTTATTTGTGTTTATTGAGGAGTGAATATGAAGATCATCAAATGGATATTAATCGTTGCGGTCTTGGGTGTCTTTGGTGTGGCCGTTTGGCGGAATTTCGGAGTTGAGAAAGCTCACGAGCATCAACAGAAAGATGTTTATTATTGCCCGATGCATCCCAGTTATACCAGCAGTCGGCCCGGTAGCTGTCCTATCTGCAGTATGGCTTTGGTTAAACGCAAAAAGGAAACAGCTGTGAATGATGGCATGAACGATCTTAAAAAAAGGAATGATTCCACGGGCGCAGTTTTGAACCATTCGGATGTTCATTTGGATTTGCGGCAGCGTCAGCTGTTGGGAATCCGTACGGCAGCGGTTAAAGAAGAGCAGGTGACAAAACCAATTTATGCTATCGGTTATGTCGCGCACAATATTGATTTATATAAAGTTCAGAATGAGTTTATTGAAGCGTATCAAGCTTATGTCAATGTTTACAAGGATTACCGTCG
>JAHFGF010000184.1 GCA_023247595.1 Candidatus Omnitrophota bacterium | reverse complement strand
GAGCAAAGCTGGGTTTCTCAAGACCATGGCCTTTGTAGGGTCGCAAACGGTGGCAGAGGCGGAGATTGGATTTGGGATTAAAGAAGTCTAAATGAGAAATTTTTCCGGGAAGTAGCGCAGCTGGCTAGCGCGCAACGTTCGGGACGTTGAGGTCGTGGGTTCAAATCCCACCTTCCCGATTTCGCTAACATTTGGGAAAGTACGAAAGGAATATATATGCCAGAAAACAATCCTGTAGAAATCAAAAAGGTGAAAGAAGAGATTTCGCCAAAGTCGGAGCGTACATGGGCGATTTGTTGCCATTTGAGTTCTTTGACGGCTTTTATCGGTATCCCCTTTGGCAATATTCTAGGGCCGCTGGTGATCTGGCTCATTAAAAAGAGTGAGATGCCGCTTGTTGATGAGGAAGGTAAATCAGCTGTTAATTTCCAGATTTCCATGACGATCTATACATTGATTGCTTTTGTATTGTGTTTTGTGGTGATTGGTTTTCTTCTTATTTTTCCTGTTATCTTATTCAACATTATCCTTGTCATCATTGCTTCGGTGAAGACGAGCAACGGTGAAAAATTTCAATATCCCTGCACTATTCATTTTATCAAATAAATCCCTTGCAATCACAGAGGCAGGCAGCAGCATTAAAAATGGTCCAGGCGTACATTATCTACTCTGGAAAAGTTCAGGGTGTGGGTTTTCGTGTAACCGTGCAGAGATTAGCCCAGGGGTTGGATGTGAGTGGATGGGTAAGGAATCTCGCAGATGGCAGGGTGGCAATCTGTGCCGCAGGCCCGCAGGAAAGGATTGATCAGCTTTGCCGGAACATCGACCAGCATTTTAAAGGCTATATTCACGGCAAGGAAATCCAATTCTCTTCTGCAAGAGAATCGTTTAAGGATTTTCAAATCACGTATTAGTGAGCCGTCCATTTTCAATGCGTTACGGTATTTTTTCGGATATTCATGGGAATTGGGAGGCGCTGCAAGAGATTCTGCGCTTCTGCCAAAAGGAAGGGGTCAACGATTTTATTTCGTTAGGGGATGTTGTCGGCTATGGCGCCAATCCGAAAGAGTGTCTTGATATGATCCGCGGGCTCGATACGGTTTGCGTTGCCGGCAATCATGACTGGGCGGTTTCGGGAAGGTTCAATTTTGAAAATTTCCATCACGATGCGCAGGAAGCGGTGATATGGACGCGCAATCAATTATTCTCTGACGATATGGATTTTCTTAACAGCCTTTCCTTAGTTTTTAAAAACGAAGAATTTATTGCCGTTCATGGCACCTTAGGTGAGCCGGAACGATTTCGCTATTTGTTCTATATGTCCGATGCCCTGCAGACATTTCATTTAATGGATCGACCCATTTGTTTCACCGGGCATTCTCATGTGCCGCAGGTGCTGGTTCAGGAGGGAGAGAGGGTCGTCTGTCTGAATAAAATGAGTGTGAAAGCGAATAGTGACTATAAATATATTGTTAACGTCGGCAGCGTTGGCCAGCCGCGCGATGGAAACCCGAAAGCATCCTGCTGTCTTTTTGACTCTCAGACGCGGGATATTGACATTGTCAGGATTTCTTATGATTATCAAAGCGCCTGTGATAAAATTTTAAAGGCAGGATTACCGCCTTCTTTGGCCTACCGTCTATTGATCGGCATGTAAATTAAATGTTCGATGAACAAAACTCAAGCCACAAGAAGAATAAAAGAAATCACCAAAGAAATTGATAGGCATAATTACAATTATTATGTTCTTAATCAGCCAACCGTTGCCGATAAAGATTACGATGACTTATTAAGTGAGCTGATAAGCCTCGAAGAGCAATTCCCCGAACTTAAACAGCCAGACTCCCCCACACAGCGCATTGGCGCTAAACTTTCCGCCCATGCCAAGACGGTTACCCATAAGGCCAAAATGTACTCTTTGGACAATACCTATTCCATAGATGAGATTAAAAAATGGCACGGCCGTATTTGCAAAGGCCTGGAAAACCAACAGGCCGAGTATGTCGTCGAATTAAAGATTGATGGTATCAGCGCCTCCTTAATCTATGAAGATGGCAAATTTGTATTGGGGGCGACACGAGGAGACGGTATGACTGGTGAAGACATAACCCATAGCTTAAAAACTATATACAGTATCCCGCTTAAATTAAAGCATCATGATCGAGACAAATGTCCCAAAATTCTTGATGTGCGGGCTGAAATTTATATGAGCCGAATGGACTTTGAGCAACTCAACCAGGAACGGAAAAAAGCGGGAGAAATTCTTTTCGCCAATCCACGAAATGCCGCGAGCGGTTCCTTGAAGCTGCTTGATGCAAGGATTGCCGCGCAGAGAAAGTTGAATTGTTTTGTTCATTCTTTTGGGGTATTGGAAGGAGGCGATGAGTTTGCAACGCAATGGCAGTTTTTGCAGCGCATCCATGAATGGGGGTTCTCTGTGGACACGAATCACCGGTTGTGCCGGTCGATCGTTCAGGTCATCGACTATTGTCAGGAAATTCAGCCGAAAAGAGAAGCCATCCCCTATGACGTTGATGGAGTCGTTATAAAAGTAAATTCTCTCAGACAGCAAGATCAACTGGGGAGCACGCTAAAAAGTCCACGGTGGGCCGTTGCCTATAAATTTCCTGCGAGGCAGGTAACGACCGTTGTGAAAAATATCTTTGTTCAGGTGGGAAGAACGGGTGTGTTAACACCTGTTGCGGAGGTTGAACCGGTAGAGTGCGCGGGGGTAACGATTTCACGTTCAACGCTGCATAATTTTGAGGAAGTCAAGCGGCTGGGCATCCAAAAGGGAGATCGTGTGCTTATTGAACGTGCGGGGGATGTGATCCCCAAAATTGTTAAGGTATTAGCTCCGGAAGGAAACGTAAAAAAAAGGACTTTTACTGTTCCCCAAAAGTGTCCGGAATGCGGCGGGCCGGTCATGAAAGCAAAATCAGAGGAAGTCGCCTACCGCTGTTCGAATCCTTCGTGCCTACGCCAGTTGGAATGCCGGATGATCCATTTCGCTTCCCGCGGGGCCATGGATATTGAGGGACTGGGCCAGGCAGCGGTTGTTCAGCTGATTAAAAGAGGATTCATTAAGGATCTGGCGGATATTTATTATCTTAACCAGGATGATTTCATGACATTGAATTTATTCAAGGAAAAAAAAGCAAGCAACTTAATGGCGGCGATTGAACGTAGTAAAATAAGGCCGTTATCACGGTTTTTATTTGGACTGGGAATTGTTAATATCGGAGAAAAGGCGGCGTATCTCTTGGCTCAACGTTTCGAATATATCGATGCGCTCATGAATGCGGACAAAAATGATTTGGAATCTATTCATGACATTGGCGAGGTGATGGCTGAAGCGGTTGTCAAATTTTTTAAAATGGCTGCAACGAGGGAGCTTGTTGCAAAATTTAAAAAAGTCGGGATGAACATGCGTGAACCAGTGGATAA
>JAHFGF010000039.1 GCA_023247595.1 Candidatus Omnitrophota bacterium | reverse complement strand
TTGATACGAAATCTCGAGTCCTTGAATCGAAGATTCATAATCTGAGATCGATTGAAGATTATTGCGGTCCTGAAAAAGAATATCTTTTCATGGATAAGAATGAGCCATTTTTAAAAGAAGGTATAGAGGGGACACATTATGCTCCAATAGCAGTAAAGGTTGTTCCTATTATTGCATTAGCAAAATACAGGGCTTCATCGTGCTCGACCAAAGAGTGGCACTACGAAAGTCTTTATTCCATCAAAAATATTGAGGAGAAAAATTCTTTTAGAGATGTTTCAAGGGAAGAGTTTTACCGATTTATTTTGGAGAAAGGGTCTTCACTCAGAGTGTTCAGTTATTGGGAAGAAGTCCATATTGAAGAAATCAAGTAAAGTGTCCCAGAACCAGGAGTTTATTATGAAACTCCATTCTTTAAATAAAGTTATTCTGCGCGTCTCCGGCAACGCTGAGCGTTTTCTTAATGGATTGACATCCAATACAATGGACGCTGCGCGAAACGCGTTTTTAAACAATCATGGGCGCATCATTGCGACCTTCGATCAAATCCGCACGGGCGATGATGAATTTTTGATTGTGCTTGAGCCATTCGCTCTTGAGCCGCTCATGCTTCACGTCAAAAAGTTTTTGATGCTCAATAAAACAACAGCCCAGCCGGCGCAACTTAATGTCTATTTTGATCTAGATGGTTCGTTCAAACCGTCGGCGGGAGAATACACGATTTCGCAAAAGGCGGGTCAGATGATTCTTACCTCGCAGAAATTTTCGATGGATGTTTCGCAGGAAGAATTCACGCTGTTTCGGTTGAAGAACAACATTCCGCTTCACGGGGTGGATTATACCGATGAACTTCTTTTAAATATTGATGAGCATGAGCACGTCTCCTACACCAAAGGATGTTTCTTGGGCCAGGAGCCGATTGCCAAAGTCCATAACCGTTCAAAGCCGACATGGAAATTAGTTGTTCGCGCGGAGGATGAAGTGTCGCCGGAAGAACGGTTAAAGATGACGTCAAAAATGAGAAATCCGGATAATGGCAAAATATTTGGATTTGTGTTTACCAAAAATACAGCCGGCGTTTAAGAATTTCTTAAATGTTTTGGTTTTGTGCTAGAATTGTGGCCTAACTTTTAACCTTCCGCACCCCCGGGGTGCGGAAGGTTATTGATGGAGGAATACATGGACATCCGTACTAAATCTGTTCACACGGGCGTGAACAAAGATTCTTCTTTTAATTCGGTTATAACCCCGATTTATCCGACCTCAACGTTTTATTTCGATGCTATTGGAAAAAATAAAGGATTTGATTATACGCGCAGCGGCAATCCGACGCGCATGGCGCTTGAACAGAACATCGCCGCACTGGAAGGCGGTGTCGGCTGTTCCGTGACCGCAACCGGCATGGCGGCTATTACTGCTGTACTGTTTTATTTAAAACCAGGCGATCATATTGTGACGGGTGATGATATCTACGGCGGGACCTACCGGCTTTTTAACGCTGTCCTACGGCCGATGGGTTTTAATTTTTCTTTTATCAACATGCGCGATCACAAGGCGGTGAAAGAGGCTATTGGGCCAAAAACAAAAATGGTCTGGATTGAAACGCCGTCGAATCCGCTGTTAAATATTATTGATATCGAAGCTATGGTTAAACTGGCCAAGGCCAAAGGCTGTATCAGTGTGGTCGACAACACTTTTCTGTCGCCGTATTACCAAAAGCCTTTTGATTTCGGCGTTGATCTCATTGTTCATTCCTCGACGAAATATATTAACGGACATAGCGATGTCGTGGGCGGCGCGATTATTTATGCCAACAAACAGTTGGAAGAGCGCGGCCGGTATCTCGTCAACGCGCTGGGTGTTTCTGAAGCGCCTTTTGACGCGTGGCTGGTTTTGCGCGGGGTGAAAACTCTTGTCTATCGCATGGAAGCGCACCAAAGCAACGCGCTTAAAGTCGCGCAGTTTCTGGAAGGACATAAAAACGTAAAGAAAGTTTATTATCCTGGGCTTAAAAGCCATCCGCAGCAAGCGCTTATCAAGAAACAGATGAAAGGCTTCGGCGGCATGTTGTCTTTTGAACTCAATACGAAAAAAGTTGAGCTCAACGCTTTTTATAAGAAGTTGAAATATTTCGCGCTTGCGGAATCATTGGGCGGAGTTGAGTCGCTCATCGAATCGCCATGGTTTATGAGCCATGCGTCCATGGGTGAAGCTGGTTTAAAGGCGTCCGGCATCACACCGGAAACAGTACGCGTTTCCGTCGGTATTGAAGCGGCTGAAGATTTGATTGAGGATTTGGGCAGCGCCCTGAAAGGCTGAGTATGTTTTACGTAAAGAGTAAGCGCAAGGCAGTAAGCGCAAGACAGCGATTATTTTTAAAGTTTTTTTTCTGCTTACAGCTTACTGTTTACTTCCTTACTTTCAGCCGTAGCGTAACCGCCGCCGATAATGTTACTATCGTCGATGTTCATGCGTCATTCATGCAAAAGGATTACGCGAAGACTAAGGAACTGGCGCAAGCCCTTGCCGCTCAAACAGAATTCGTTCAGGAAAAGGCAGAGGCGTTTTATTATGCCGGTTTAAGCGATCTTTGGCTGGGCAAACACCAATCAGCCCGTCAGCTGATTCAACAAGCGCTCAACGGTCAGCCGACAAAAAATATTCAGGACATGGCTTCCTTGGCATTGATTGACAGCTATTATATGGAAGGGGATTATCAAAAATCTTTAAGGATGTCGCAAAATTTTATTGATAATCATCCGCAGTCGGAATTTTTAAGCGCGGCGTATTTAAAGATTGCGCGGTGTCATTTGAAATTGGCTCACTGGAAAGAGGGGCGCGAGGCGCTTCAAAAAATGGTTCAAAAATATCCCAACAGCCTGGAACGTTTTTATGTTGAACAGCTGCTGCAGGAAAGTCAGTTCTTCGCTGTCCAGGTTGGGTCTTTTCAAGACAGAGTCACTGCTGAAGGTGTCGTCGCTGAACTTCAGAAAAAAGGCGAATATGCCTACATTGTTGAAACGGCTTCTCAAGAGGGGAAGAAATTTTTCCGGGTGCGCGTCGGAAAGTTTCAGCAGTTTGATGAGGCCAAGACGCTGGAATCAAAACTGTCCAAGCTAGGATATCCCACCAAAATTTATCCTTAATCTTCCGGTTATCGTTAAATTTATAAAAATCATGATGAAGTACGACAAAATTATTTTTCTCGTTGGCCCAACCGGTGTCGGTAAATCCGCGGTCGCGCTGGAATTGGCTGAGGCATTGGACGCGGAAATTGTTTCGTGCGATGCCATGCAGGTTTACAGGGAGGCCGCCATTGCCAACGACAAGCCTTCGCGGGAAGACCAAAAGCGCGTTGTGCACCATATGATTGACAAGGTCAGCGTTACGCAGGATTTTGATGTCGCTCAATACCGCAGAGAAGCGATTCAGGTGATTGAAGATATTCATAAAAGAAATAAAATTCCGTTGATCGTCGGCGGAAGCGGCATGTATGTTTCGATTTTACTGGATGGGATTTTTGAGGCCAATGCCGAAGATCCTTCTATCCGACGGCAATTGCAGGAAGATGCCAAGGTTCAAGGCGTTGACAAGCTTTATTTGAGGCTTAAGAAAGTAGACCCGGAATCCGCCGGCAGAATTAATTCCCGTGATGAGCGCCGTATTATCCGCGCGCTGGAAGTTTATGTTTCCAACAGAAAGCCTATTAGCCAGCTGCAGAAAGAACGCTCGGGGCTGTGGGGAAAGTACAACATAAAGATATTTGCCCTCAACCGTGACCGCCAGGAATTGTACGATCGCGTCAATCTTCGGGTCGATGCCATGTTTTCCCGCGGACTTATTAAAGAAGTCGAAAAGCTCAATCAGTTAACGTTAAGTCGTACCGCCGGAGGTTTGATTGGCATCCCCGAAGTTAATGGTTTTCTTGAGGAGAAATTTTCTCTGGAGGAAGCCAAAGAATTGATGAAAATGAATACAAGACATTACGTGAAGCGTCAGTTAACATGGTTTCGAAAAGAAAAACGTTTGGATTGGGTGCTGGTCAATTTGGATGAACCGCCGTCACAAACAGCCGCCAAGATATTAAGCCTTCTGCATGAAGTGAAACCAGAAAAGAAAAAATAGCTAACTATGCCTAGAGAACGAATCCTTTTAACGGTTGTCACATTTAAAAAACCATCGCCGTGGTCTGCTGAAGATATCGCCGATGAAATGAAAGAGTTGGTTAAGACGTGCGGCGGAGTTGTGGCACAAGTGGTGTTCTGCCGTCTCGAGCAGCCGAGCGCGCCGACCTATATTACCAAAGGCAAAGTTGAAGAATTGACAACCATTTGCGCGACGGGTTCGGTGGATACGGTTGTTTTCAGTTGTGATCTTAAAGGCAGCCAGCAGAGAAATCTTGAAGATGCCTTTGGTATTAAAACCATTGATCGCACTCAGCTGATTTTGGATATTTTTGCCCGTCATGCGACAAGCAGTGAAGGCAAGATGCAGGTTGAGCTTGCTCAACTGGAATATCTTCTGCCTCGGTTGGTTGGAAAAGGAATTGAACTCTCCCGGCTTGGCGGCGGAATCGGAACCATGGGGCCCGGTGAAACCAAGCTGGAAGTTGACCGTCGCAGGATTTCAGACCGGATTGCTAAATTAAAAAAAGACCTCAAAGAAGTTACGCAAAGCCGTCAGGTGAAACGCAAAAAGCGGCAGAATGACCAAATTCCTTTAATCGCTTTGGTCGGTTACACCAACGCGGGTAAATCAACGCTTCTTAATACTTTGACCAAAGCGGGAACTGTCACCAACGACGGGCTTTTTACAACGCTTGATTCGCTTTCCAGGCTTTATGTCCTTCCTAGCAAACGCAAAGTTGTGTTTTGTGATACCGTCGGGTTTATGCATGATCTTCCGCATCGTTTGATTGAATCCTTTAAGGCAACTTTGGAAGAGGTTCAGCAGGCAGATTTGCTTGTGCATGTCATGGATATCAGCCATCCGAATTTTAAAAATTATTATGAGGCGGTCGTTTCCGTTTTAACAGAGCTGGACGTTCTTGAAAAGCCGACGATCATCATTCTCAATAAAATGGATAAGCTTCAGGACCGCGGTTGGATGGCATCCGTGAGCGCGCAGTTTCCTAACTCAGTTCTTCTTTCCGGTTTAAACGGCGAAAATATGGCCCAGCTCTTGGAACGATTAGATGTGATGTTGTCCGACGGAATGGAAGAGATTGACGTCAAGATTCCCATGGGCCGGATGGATTTGGTCAATCTGGCGCATCAAGAGGGGAACGTCAAAGAGATTAAATATTTGTCCAACAGCATCCGTATCCACGCGTTGGTGCCCAAAAAAATTGCCGCGCAGTTTAAATCCCAAAACACTGTTAAATAATCTAACAAAAATTGTAATATAATTTTGACAGCCAAATGTTGAATGATGCGCTGTGAATAACGAACACATCTTTATCTCCATGTGGAGATGCGTTCGTTAGAAATTCTTTCAAGCATCTTTGATAATCGCGGCATCTTTGATAGAATGCTTTTAAATTAAAATCGTTTACCATTCAAAGGCCATCATGAAGTGTAAATTTGTTTCAATCGGCGGATTGCTCCTCGGTGTTATTCTTCTCTTTTGCAGTAACTCGGCATTTTCTAACAAAATTCCCCAAGCTGTTTTAAAAGACGGTTTTTATAATGAATTTGATGAAGCCGGTGTTTTGGTCCGTACGGTTGAATATAAAAACGGGGAACCAAACGGCAGGTACCGCGTGTTTTTTAAAGACGGCCGCATCAAGAGCATGGGGACAAACCTCAACGGCCTGATTGAAGGTATGGTTCAGGGATATTTTCCTGACGGGAAACTGGAATTTAAAACGTCTTACCGCAAGGGAAGGATGCACGGGATATCGTATCTTTATTATCCGAGCGGAAAAGTAAAAGCAGAACTTGCCTATATCGACGGTCAAAGGGAAGGGAAAGTTTTGGAGTACGCGCCGGATGGCAAGCCGGTTCTTGAGCGTCATTTTATCGGCGACCAGGAAAATGGCGTGCGTAAGAATTTTTATCCCGACGGTCGTGTGTTGCGTGAATATAATTTTATTGACGGAAAACAAAAAGGCATGATTTATGAATATTTCAAATCAGGCGGCCTGAAATCGGCTTGGATGGGTATCGACAGTAAACGGCAGGGCCCTGGAAAAGAATACGATGAAAAAGGCGCTGTTCATTTGGAAGGTGTTTGGACAGATGATTATTTATCCGGCCAGGCACGCATCTATTATCCGAGCGGAAAACTGAAAGCGGAAGTGAATTTCACGCACGGCCTTATGCACGATGACCCGTATAAAGAAATGTATGAAAGCGGCGAGTTGTTATCAAAAAGCACAATCATTGCCGGCAAACGGGAAGGTGTTTATGCGGAGTATTACAAAAGCGGTAAATTAAGACGAGAAGGAAGTTTTAAGAACGGATTGGAAGAAGGTGTATTCAAGAATTATTCCGAAACCGGCTATGTGCTCTCGGATGATTTTTACGAAGAAGGCGTTTTATTGCATCACAAGAAATATAACAAAAACGGAAAGATTGCGACCGAGAAGTTTTTCTACGACAAAAAATAATCGGATGTTTTCCGCCGAGAAGAATTTTTTAAAGGAATAAATTATGGATCGTTTTAAGGGCTTTATTCAAACGGTGTTTATCGGAGGTGTTGCTGTTTTGCTGCCGATAGTCATATTGATACTTGTTATTAGTATCATTTTTAAGTTTGCCACGGGACTCATTGAGCCGTTGACCCATTTGTTGGTCGCGCATTTTAGCATGCCTGCCATTTTGGCGGATGTCGTTGTTGTTGTCTTGATTTTATTGGTCGCTTTTGTAGTGGGGCTTTTAGTTCAGACGAGATTTGGAAAAGTTTTGCATACCTATGTCGAGCGTAAATTTTTGGAAAATACGCCTGGTTATAAACTGATCAAAGAAACAACCGAGCAGTTGATGAGCGGCAAGAAATCGCCGTTATCAAAAGTGGCTTTGGTCAAACCGTTTAGTGATGAAAGTTTGATGACCGCGTTTATTACGCATGAACATCAGGACGGCAGTTTTACCGTATTTGTTCCGATGTCCCCTCCTACGTCAGGATTTGTTTTTCATCTCAAAGCCTCCTTGGTTCACCCGGTTGATGTTTCGACGGAAGAAGCCATGAAAACCATCATCGGGCTGGGCACCGGTTCAGGAAAATTGATGGAAAAGTTTAACAGCCGTTCCAATTCTTAACACCCAACGCAATGAACAAACGATTATTTGGAAACACCGGCGAGTTTATCGGAGAAATCGGCCTGGGAACCTGGCAATTGGGCCCTGATTGGGGCGGTGTTGAAGATAAAACCGCTTATGAGATTGTGCAGGCTGCCGTCGACCATGGCGTGAATTTTATTGATACGGCCGATATTTACGGCATGGGTTTAAGTGAAGAACGCATCGGCAGATTCCTTAAATCGAATAAAAAGAAAGTATTCGTTGCCACAAAGTTGGGGCGGTTCAATACTCCCGGCTGGCCCGCGAATTATTCTCTCAAACATTTTCGAACACACACCGAGAATTCATTAAAGAGATTGGGATTAGATGTTTTAGACCTCACGCAGGTTCATTGCATTGATTATGAATATTTAAAAGACGGGGAATGGGTGCAGTGGCTTGGCATTCTTAAAAAAGAAGGTAAGATCCGTTATTTTGGGGCAAGTGTTCAGAATATTGAAGAGGCTCAATATTGTTTGGATCATTTTGGACTGACATCGCTACAGATTATTTTTAATATTTTTCGGCAAACTCCCGCGGAAGCTTTTTTTGAGCAGGCGAAAGCCAAGAAAGTGGCATTAATCGTTCGTTTGGCTTTGGCCTCAGGACTTTTATCCGGAACCATGTCCGCACAAAGGCAATTTTCAGCTCAAGACCACCGTTCATACAATTGTGACGGCCAAGCGTTTAATGTGGGTGAAACGTTTTCGGGGATTGCATTTTCTCAAGGATTGCGTTTAGTGGATGAGCTTAAGCCGTTGATTCCTCAAGGAATGTCGATGGCCCAAATGGCATTGCGGTGGGTATTGGATGATGAGCGTGTCAGTGTGATTATTCCCGGGGCAACGAAGGCGCGGCAGGTTTTGGAAAATGTCAGTGCCGGTGAGTTTGCTCGGTTGTCGCCTGAGCTTCATCAAACGCTCAAAGAGTTTTATCAAATGAACGTACGGCAGTTAATCCGCGGTCAATATTAATAAAAAATCTTCACAATTTTTAGTATAACTCTAACAATATCATTACTAATACTTTGCGTTCATATCGGCTAGAAATATGCTGTTGACATGAAAAAAAACTTTGTTATAATTTGTTTAGCATTCAGACGTTCAGAGTGCTAACTTTTCAAAAATTCATTGATGAGAAACCAATTATGACACCACGAAAAACTGATTTTCAACAACGCAAAGACATTGTTTTGGGCTTTGTGATTGAAGAGTATATCAAAAGCCTAGTTCCAATAGGTTCGGCATTTTTGATGAAAGAATATCGTTTGGATTGGAGTTCTGCAACCATTCGCAACATTTTGGCTGAATTGGAAGAGGAAGGTTATCTGACGCATCCGCATACTTCAGCAGGCAGAATTCCCACCCAATTTGGATACCGGTATTATGTTGATCACCTCATGCATGAAATTCAATTATTGGAAGAAGAAAAAAATAAAATACAGCATGAATATAAGCAAAGTGTTTCTGAGCTGGAAATGCTGGTAGATAAAACCTCCCAAATTGTTTCAGAAACAACACACTACACAAGCATTATCTCTGTTGACGGCTGGGGCAATAAAATTGTTTATCGAGGCGTTAATTATGTGGTTGATTTTCCGGAGATGCAGGATATCCAGAAAATAAAAAATCTTTTGAGAGTGCTTGAAGAAAAAGAAAGCCTGCTGAATGTTATTAACAGGGATCTTCAGCATAAGATTGAGATTTATATCGGTCAGGAAATTGCTTGTAAAGAGATTGAAGGGTGTTCTTTAGCGGTTTGCAGCTACAGAAAGAAAAACGGGCCTAGCGGCCGCATTGCGGTATTAGGTCCGACGAGTATGGACTATGAACGAGTCGTATCTACCCTGGATTATGTCACCGAAATTATCGGCCGAGACGATTAGCTCCTTCCTTGAAGTAAAATCGATCCTTCGATTCGCACCACGGCCATGGCCGTGGGCTTCTCTTTAGGATTCCGCTCCACGGGCATATCCGTGGGGGGATCCATTAAGAAGTGCGGGATAAACATAAAAAGGTTGCGTGGATATGAATGAATATTTAAATCAGGAAAATGAAAAAGATTTGTCGCAAGATCCGTTTAATGATTCACAGCCTTCTGAGACGGAAAATGATAGGGAAATTCTTCTGAAGGAATCTGAATATAAGAAGATTGTGGATGAAGCGGCAGGTTTTAAAGACAAGTATATCCGGATTCTCGCCGAGTTTGATAACGCGCGCAAAAGAAATGAGCGGGAACGCGCGGAATTGATCAAATATGCCCATGAAGAAGTGATCATTGAACTTTTAGGGCTTGCTGAAGATTTGGAGCGGTCTCTGGAGTCTTCAAAAAAATTTTTAGCAGATGCTAATACGATTAAAGGATTAGAAATCGTCGTCGGCAAAATGCGGGACCTTCTTAAGAAGTATGATGTTCGTTCTGTGGAAAGCGTCGACAAGAAGTTTGACCCGACGTGTCATGAGGCGATGATGCAGATGGAATCTCAAGAGCACGAAGACGGTGTTATTATCGAGGAATTCCAGAAGGGCTATTGGTTAGGCGAGCGCGTTGTGCGCACGGCAAAAGTGAAGGTCGCGAAAAATAACAAACAATAAAGGATTACACGGATTTGACTAACAAAGGCTTATCGGATGACACGGATAAAAAATAATAATTGATTCCCCATTCGTGAAATCCGTTCTGCTATTAGGTTTGATTCGTGTCATCATTTTGACAAATATTACTTAGGAGGTAATCAAATGGGACGAGTTATTGGTATTGATTTGGGAACATCAAATTCAGCGGCAGCAGTTATGGAAGGCGGCCGGCCGGTCATTATTCCGTCGGCGGAAGGCGCGGGCGTTGCTTCAGGCAAGGCGTTTCCGTCGTGGGTGGCCTTCACTAAGGACGGCCAGCGTTTGGTCGGCGAACCAGCCCGCCGTCAGGCCGCGATCAATTCGGAAGGGACCGTTTATGCGTCCAAACGCAAAATGGGTACCGACCACAAATTCAGCGTTTTAGGTAAGGATTATACGCCGCAGCAGATTGGCGCTTTTATCCTTCAGAAGATCAAAGCTGACGCGGAAAAATATTTAGGTGAAACCGTTGATGAAGCGGTCATCACTGTTCCGGCTTATTTTAATGATAATCAGCGCCAGGCCACACGCGACGCGGGCGAGATCGCAGGACTGAAAGTCCAGCGCATCATCAACGAGCCCACAGCCGCGTGTCTGGCTTATGGTTTGGACAAAGCCGGCAAGGAACAGAAGATTATGGTCTTCGACTTAGGCGGCGGTACGCTCGACGTCACAATTCTCGAAATGGGCTGGGACGAAGCGCATAAGGCCGGAACGTTTGAGGTTTTGTCGACCAGCGGTGACAACCATCTCGGCGGGACGGACATGGATAATGTCTTAATTGAGTACATCATCAATGAGTTTAAGAAAGAATCCGGGATTGACCTTAAGAACGACAAAATGGCCTTTCAGCGTCTGCGTGAAGCTGCGGAAAAAGCCAAGGTCGAGCTTTCAAGCACAATATCGACGGACATCAACCTTCCTTATATTACGGCTGATGCCACGGGCCCTAAACATTTAACGCTCAATATTGACCGGGCCAAGTTGGAAAGTTTGGTTGGTCCTATCATCGATCGTTGCCGAGGCCCAATCAATCAAGCTGTCAAAGATGCTTCAACCAAATTAGGCGAGCAGGCCAAGATTGACAAGGTCATCATGGTCGGCGGGCCAACCCGTATGCAAATAGTGCAGAAATTCGTCGAGAAAGAAGTGGGCCAGAAAATCGAGGGCGGTATTGATCCGATGGAGTGCGTTGCGTTGGGCGCGGCTGTTCAAGGCGCGATCATGCGCGGCGAAGCCAAGGAAGTTTTACTTTTGGACGTTACACCGCTTTCCTTAGGCATCGAAACAATGGGCGGGATTTTTACCAAATTGATTGAACGCAATACAACAATTCCGGCCAAGAAAAGCCAGGTTTTCTCGACGGCCGAAGACAATCAGCCGGCGGTTACCATCCGCGTTTTGCAGGGCGAACGTCAAATGGCCAATGATAATACGGAACTTGGACGTTTTGATTTAGTCGGGCTTCCTCCGGCGCCGCGTGGAATTCCTCAGATTGAGGTGACCTTTGATATTGATGCCGACGGCATCGTTCA
>JAHFGF010000038.1 GCA_023247595.1 Candidatus Omnitrophota bacterium | reverse complement strand
TCAAATCGCCGTACAACAAATGCATCCGGACATTTTTTTCATGAGGGTCCTGATAAAGATGGTCAATGCGATTGGTATTAAATTGGCTTGCCCGACGGATAATACCGTATACATCATAACCCTTACTCAGGAGAAATTCGGCGAGATAAGATCCGTCCTGACCTGTAATACCGGTAATTAAAGCTTTTTTCATCTTGTCCTCACAACAATTAATCTATTTTTAAAATAAAAACTTTTCCATTATAGTCTAAAACTTTTACACACGGTATGAATTTTCCAACTGAATAACAAAAAATTTTAAAAAACAATCAATAGGCCCCGCGGCCTTTTAAAACAACCGGAATGGTTTGCCAAAGAATGTGCAGATCAAGCCAGAAGGACCAGTTATTGATATACCAAATGTCCCACCTGACCAGCCGCTGAAAAGAAACATCGCTGCGTCCGCGGATCTGCCACAGGCCGGTAATTCCCGGACGGACATCCAAGCGTTTTAATTGACGAAAATCTTCACGCTCCACCTGCTCAAGCGGCAAAGGCCTTGGGCCCACCAAACTCATATCGCCTTTGATGACATTGATGATTTGAGGCAGTTCATCCAGACTATATTTGCGCAATAAAACGCCCATGCGCGTCACCCGCGGGTCTCTCTTCATCTTAAAAATAGGCCCGCCGACCTCATTGTGTTTCTTTAAATCTTTAAGCAGATCATCGGCATTTTGAACCATACTGCGAAACTTATACATATAAAAAAGTTCTCCCCTGCGGCCGTACCGACGGGAAAGATATAAGACCGGCCCCGGGCTGTCCAATTTGACCATAACCGCCAAAAACAAAAACAATGGCAAAACCAAAGCCATGAGAATCAAACCCATGACAACATCAAACAACCTTTTTCCCTGGTGGCGGTGGAGATTACGAACGTCGCAATATTCCAGAACCGGAATAATCCCGATATTGTACTTATTAAATTCACTTTGCATCAATTCAAATCCCTGAGGCACAACCCGAACCGCAATCCCCAAATCACGGGCCTCCTCGAGAATTTTAGAAAAGATCATGGAATCATTATGAATGGTAATATAAACCTGATGAATGAATTCGCGTTTAGCAATGACGGAAAAATCCGAAAGTTTGCCTAAAATTTTGACATGCGCATGCGGACCGCTCTGTGTCTTAAAATCATCCAGATAGCCGCAAACTTTTATCCCTAAAGTTTTGCGTTTGCGCAATTCCTGCCCCATCATCATGCCCACTTTGCCGGCACCGATGATTAAAGCATTAAAATTATTAAATCCCCGGGCGACCAAGCTCTCAACAAAATTACGTTTTAAAAGACGCCAGACCGAGAAAAAAACGGCAATCAAAACCGTACTCATCAACAAAATACCGCGCGGGAAACGTTCAATCTTCACGACGTAAATTAAAACAATCGAAAGCAAAGCGGAAATCGCAACAGCCCGGATGACCTGAAAGATTTCAATACTTTCTAACTTCTCCCGCTTCGTTTCGTAAAGCGCGTTGTTATTGTTGATAAAAATATTAATGGGAATCCACATCAACAGCAACGACCGCGTGGGGCTGTCGATATCAAAGTACAAATTATGGAATGTCACTTCAAACGACAGTGTACTGGGACGAATTTTACACGCGATGTAGACAGCCAAGACCATAAAAAAACTGTCAATGGCCATATAAAGCATTTTGATGATGAAGTATCGATTGACTTTAAACATATAGAAAACAATTAATTTGGAGTTTTAAAAATACAGGACCGGCAAACATAGTAAATAAAAGCTGTGTTGCCGAATAAATACCTTTTCCAGAGACGGCGCGGTTCCTGGCACAGACGAAAAATCCATTCCAAACCGCTTTTGCGCATCCATAACGGCGCCTGCGGTTTTGCCCCGGAAAGAAAATCAAACGCCGCGCCAACGCCGATGATTACGGGCACATCCAACAAAGGACGGTTGAGGCTCATCCAAAAATCCTGTTTCGGCGACCCCAATCCCACCCAGAGAATATCCGGACGCGCCTGATTGATCTGGTCAATCACATGCCTGTCTTCTTGAGCGGCTTGCGGCAAAAACGGCGGCGAGATGCATCCAACCACATTTAATTTTGGCGCGCTCTTCTTTAAACAGTCAACCAATCGACCCAAAGTTTCAGATGAACTGCCGTAAAAAAAATGCCGATAACCGGAATTATGACCATTGGCGCACACCGCCTGCAGTAAATCAGGTCCGTAGGTGCGTTCAATAGTACGGCTGCCTGCTTTTTTTCCCAACCATACAACAGGCATACCATCGGGAGTAACCATTCCGGCGGCATTGACGACTTGTTTGTATTGAGAATTCTTCTGACAATCAACTAAGGTAGATACCGGCGCCACGCAAACATAGGTTTTATATTTTTGTTGGACCCATTGGTCAATAATCCCAACCGCTTTGGGAATAGTCACATCACTGACCCGCACGCCCAACAGATCCAGGCGATGATGTCCCGCTTCCATATTATTTATTTGTTCTGTAGTCAACGTCATAATCAAGGAAAAATCCGAAAACGAAGAATAGAAAAAATAGCCTTAAATCCGTCTAACCAAGTAATTTTTTTGCCTTGCGCGTATGTCCTGCCAAAATAACTGACGCCGACCTCATACATGCGGCAACGCAGCCGGGCGACCTTGGCCGTGATTTCCGGTTCCACCCCGAAACGATTGGAAACAATCTTAATTTTCCTCAAAACATCACATCGAAACGCCTTATATCCCGTTTCCATATCGGTGATATTGATATTCGTACACACATTGCTCAAGAAGGTCAAAAATTTATTGCCCAAGTAATGCCAAAACAGCAAAACCCGTTTAGGCTGATCGCCTTGAAAACGCGAACCATACACACAGTCAGCGAAACCTTCGATCAAAGGTTTCAAAAGAACGGAATAATTGGCTGGATGATATTCCAAATCCGCATCCTGAATCACACAGATATCGCCGGACATCAAAGCAATTGCTGTACGGATGCAGGCGCCTTTGCCTTGATTTTGAGAATGTTTTATAATCGTAAACACTTTAGGATATTTATCCTTCCATTGGTCAAGAATTTTATCCGTACCGTCGGAAGAACCATCGTCCACCACGATAATCTCAAGGGCTGTAATCCCCTCAACAGACTGGGCCAGCACACGTTTCAGGCATTCATCAATCCAAGGCTGTTCATTATAAGCAGGCACTAAAACACTTAACTTCATGAAAACACCTTTCCAAAACGGGTTTCATTATATCTTAAAACACAATCACATGCGGCAAATATTCCATGCGCACAACGACCGGAAAAAGGGCAAAAGCCACTTCGAACTGCTGTAATTCAACCATATCTGAACGCTTTTGCCGGTGATACTGCTGACTATATTCCGCCAGCCATAGATCCTCCGCCCTTATCACAGCCTTGGAAGTTTTAAAAAAATACGGCTGATGGGCGCGGTAAACATTAAGCGCATTAAACACCATCGCCGCCGCCAAAACGCCAAAGAAAATTTTAGACCACACCTTCATAGAAACCGCGGAAACAATAAACACCAAAATCACCGGGGCGTACAAATGCCGGGTTTCTCGCACGCTCAACCACCACAGAATCCAATAGGAAACTATTAACCACGGGATGATGGGAAATTCTTTGTTCATCAGCGAACGAATCAACAGAAACATAAATGGCCCCAAGAAAATTAAATACGACAGGCCCATGGGATAATCAAAAGCATTATTTACTCCGACATCCGGAACAGCCAGCGCCCAAAAATGCGTTATAAAATCCAGGATTGACCGTCCGTAACCATCACGGCTGATACTGTTCGTCAAAAATTGAGCGGAACGCGTCAACGATTCCCAGGCCACGGAATTTTCCGCAATGCCAGGATGATTTTTAAAGAAACCAAACCCGACCGGAAAAAAAGGAGTCCCCGTATAATACAATGATTTAACCAAAAACGGGCCGGCGACACAAAGGCTCAAGAGAACAATTCCAACGATTGCCTTTTTTAAAAAATTACGAATCTCTTTGGCCTCCAAAGCGGTAATCGTTTTCTGAAAATCAAACATAACCTGATTGATTCCGACTCTGCGCAACACTTGATAAATAAGCCAAAGCATGATTAAAAGTATGAACACCTGTAAAGCAACCAAAGACTTGGCCCAAATAAAAAAAGTAAACTCCGTTATAAAAAGCCATTTTTGCTGCCGTAGAAGACTATCCACCAGCGCGAGAAACAAATAACAAACAGTTAAATCCAACATACCAGTCCCCATCTGAACTCCGTGACCATGAGAACCCAAAAAAGCAAAGACACAAACCAATGAAGCGGTCAATGCTCCTCGTTTTAACCATTGCGTGAGACTCACGATGACGCCAATAATGCCTAGAAAAAAAATGAATTGCGGCAACTTATTGGGAAGAGCCGAAACAAACCAAAACGGCGCAAGGGCAAAATCAATGGGAAGAAAGAAAAAATCATCCGCCGACCATGGAATATGCGCGAAGGATCCCAGAATCAAATGCTGCCGAGGGAGCGACATGTGATAATTCATCACATCAGATTCCTGCATCAAATGCGGAGGATGTAAGGAAGCTAAAAAAGCAAAGGAAAGGATTAAAAAACCGATACCAGCGCCAACCCACCAAAAAAATTTAACCGCAATTTGTTGGGCGCGATAAAAATTAATAAATTCAACCATGCCTTCGGCAATTGCTTTTCTCTCCCTTAGAACAACAAACAGAACAAAAAAGGCGAACACCCACCAGCATATTGGTGACGTGATGCCAGAAGCAGCCTGGCGGCTCAACAGCATAGCCCAGTAGACCGGATAGCCGATAATCAGCATCAGCGTCGGAATATGAGCGATGTTTATTGAATTTTTTTTAAAAATACCAACACCCTCCAAATCACATAAGCGAATGTGACCGCAATCCAGTAGACGTTTAACCAAAATTCCGGCTGACGCAATTGGGTTCTCAAACGCGATGGCAGCATCCCTTACACAATCCCTTTTTTCTTCCAGGTAAACGTTGACGTAATGGCATAATTCCAAACAGCTCCAATGACAGCCCCTAAAATTCCTGCCAGCCACCATTGAATGCCGTTTTCGAAAAGAAAAGACGCCACCCGGATATTAATAAACGCGCCAATCGAGCACGCCGCGTAAAACGTCACAAGGCCGCGGATGAGTTCAAACCCTTTGAGCTTTTTATCACGGTAGGTAAAAATATTGTTAACGATAAAGTTAGCTGTCATCGCTGTAAAAACCGCGACAGTTTGCGCCACGGGAAACGTCCATGACATCATCTGCATACCCGCTTTTAAAACAATCAGATGAATAACCAAACCAAGCCCGCCGACCAAAACAAACAGGATAAAACGGACCGGAATAAAAGGCCCGAGCCATTTATCCGCCAAGAGCAGCAAATATTCCCAGATGACCAGCGTACTTAATTTGCTTTCTCCGGCGACGCGGTTTTTAAATTCAAAGGGCAATTCAACAAACTTGACCGGTTCAGGCGATGAAACAAATAAATCAAAAAGAATCTTAAACCCTTTTCCGGACAGCCGATGAACGACGCGTTCCAAAAACGTCCGTTTGAGCATAAAAAATCCGCTCATCGGATCCTTCATATCAACACGCATGAGCTTTCGTCCGAACGCGGTGGCAAAACGACTGATGTGTTCCCTCTGGCGGGACCATTCCCCCGTGGAACCGCCTTTCACATAGCGGCTTCCGACGACAATATCCAAATCATCCGACCGCAATGTCTTAAGCATTGTCTTAAGCAATGTTTCATCGTGCTGCAAATCCCCGTCCATGACAGCCAAAAACGGCGCGCTGGAGGCCAGCATGCCTTCGATGCTGGCGGAAGAAAGACCCCGGCGGGAAACCCGCTGGATACAGCGCACCCGCAAATCTGTTTGACTCACCTCCCGCACATGCTGGGCCGTCTTATCCGGCGAATCATCATCCACAAAAATCACTTCCCAGGAAATCCCTTTCAAAGCGGCATCCAGTTTATTTAATAACGGCACGACATTGTCGCGTTCATTAAACGTCGGAACGATAATTGAAAGTTCTATTCCCATAATTGTTGCGGAACTATAATTCCCTGATTTTTGATTTCAACTGCTGGACAAATGTTTTTTCAAAAGGCACGCGGAATGTTTGCTCTGTCCCAGGAATCCCCGGACGCAATTCAAAAATTTGCCACGTGCCGTTTTTAAAAACTAAAGGGCCAACTTCAACGCCCTGCAGAATTATCGAAGGAAATAAATCCACAAAAATAACATAGCTGCTTCCATTGGGAGATAAAAGATCTCTACTAATCTTTCCGTCCCCGCAATAAAAAATATTTTTCCCGGTAAATTTCCGTGTCGCGTCGGCGGACTCCACATACGGCGGCGGCATAAAATAAATATTGTCTGACGAAGCATCCTGACGGCTCACAAACGCAATGGCCCGTCCAATATCCCCCATGCGGGAAATATTGGGAAGAATGTTTCCAACAAAAATTACGCCGATAACAATGATAACCAATGAATTGAGCAAAAATTTAATGACCCCGCCTCTCGCATTTAACCAAGCGTAGAGAGGAAACAGCGCGCCCAGGGCCAATGGCCCGATAGCAGAAACAAGATACGATTGGCTGCCCCAGGGAATCAGCAAACCAATATAGGCCAAGAGCGACAGGTAGATTAAGACACCCAACGACCGCTCTTTTCTTTTGCCGGCAACCGCATAAAAAAGAATCCCCGCCATGCCGATAACACCAATAATGATGAGAATTTTCATAACAGCGGATAATTGAACTATTTTTTGGATGAAGTTGTGCGCGTCTAGCCCGTCCTTATATTTGGATGTGTAGTTCCCATGGATTTGAAAGGTCAACGTAAACACCGCGTACAACCCAAAAATGAATCCATTGAGCACAAGAAAAATCCATGATGTCTTGGGCTTATACCGCACGATAGTCACATCCAACAAAGCATAAACAAGAAACGCGAAAGGAACATAGACAAAGGTCGCTTTACTCATAAGCCCTAGTCCCATACAAAGACAGAGCCAGAACAAATCACGCTTATCAAATTCTTGATAGAGCTTTTGGAAGAAATACATGGCCAAAGGCGCAAAAAAGACGACAAACTTTTCCTGCAAAGAAAGATAATTAAAAATATTCCAATAAGCCGTAAACACAAAAAACGATAACGGATAAAAAAATACCGTCCAGAAACGGTCTTCCTTGCGAACACCAAACAGATGATAAAAAGCAATCCCCCAAAAAATCATGGCCAGCATATTCCAGGCCGCCACAAAAACATAAAAAGCAGCCGGATGATTTTCAAAAACGCCGTAGAAAACCGCTGCCCAGCTGTAATAGAAAGGCCGCAGCATTCCTGATGTAATAAAATTATCCGTGACCTCTTGATAATGGGCCGGATTTGCTTTGAATTCCCTGGCCATTTTCAAAAGGCCGAAGTCGTCCATCAATCCCCAAGAAGGCGAAAAATATAATGTCGCAAGAACGATCGCGCCGAATACAAATAAAAACAGGCTAACCGGCAGCCATTTATTTAGACTGTCTTTTGGAAACGCGGCTGATGACATCTTCATAAATCCCCATGATTCTTTTATAATTCGCTTGAGCGGTATATTTTTCTTCAAAAACCCGACGGGCATTATCGCCCATGAAAACGGTTTTCATTTTGTTCTCAAAACATCTTTGGACAGCGCTGACGATTTGTGAAGAATTTCCCGGTTCAACCAGCAAGCCGGTCTGCCCGTCTTGAATTAATTCCGCCAGGCTCCCCAGCCGGCTGGCCACAATCAGAACTCCGCATGAAAAAGCCTCCACCACGACACGCGGAAAATTTTCATAACAGACAGAAGGAACCAAAACCACACCCGCCCTTGATAATATTTGCTGGCACTGATGCTCATCCAATAACCCAAGAAATTCAACGTTTGTCAGCTGATGACTATGGACAAATGCCTTTAATTTTTGTTCCAACGGACCGGTCCCCGCAATTTTTAAAGGAATGTTTTTAATGGAACGCCAAGCCTCCAGAAGAATATCCACCCCTTTTTCTTGGCTTAACCTGCCGAGGTATAACGCGTAACCCTCATTGATCTGACGCTTCCCCAAATCCGGATGGATGAAATGCGGTTTTTGAACGATTTTATCGACGGGAAGTCCCTGGTCGGCATATTTTCGGCCGGTAAATTCAGCGGCGACAATGTAACAGTCCACAAGATTCACCCAAATCTCTTTGCGCCAAAGACGATCGATAGACATCGCCATCATAGCTGTCAGCAAAGCGGAATCGCGGAAGCATTTATGCTTAACCCCTTCCCAGACATTCTTCTCAAGACAATCTTCACACACATGCCCATCGCGATAAAGCAAACCATTGGAACACACCATGCGGTAATTATGAAGGCTTTGGACAACTGGAACCCCTTCATCGCGGCAGGCTTGATACACCGACGGAGTCATCATGTAATAAATATTATGAAAATGAACAACCTGCGGCCGGACCTTTTTAATTTCCTGGCGCATCAGCTCATAGGATTTCCGGTTATGATCGAGAGAAACAAAATGAGCGGTTTTTTCCAGCGCGTTAAGTTTTTTTAACTCGTCATTGTGACGCTCATAAAAAAACACCTCCTGCCCGAAATCTTTAAGCAAAGCCGTTTCAGACCGCGCGACGGCATCTTCTCCGCCGTGAACTTGATAAAAATTATGAGCGATGAGTATGCGCATGCCTTGAATCAGAAGACCCTACGATGAAGTTTTAAACTCACGGGCTTTTGTCAGACGCGCGACCGCCAGCGTCATTCCGAATAATGTCCAAATAGGAACAGCTGTATACGGAAGTTCTAAAGTCACAGCAAAAAAAGCAGCAACAAAAGGAACAATTAAAGACGCGCACATCAAAAGACCTACAAGCGATTGATGACTGATAAAAACCTTAACCATATAAATATACAAAGAAATCAATGTAATCATGAATATCGCGCCAACAATTCCCCCGCGATATAAAATATTGAGATAGGAATTATGCATGGCAATCCAGCCGTCTCTTTTCCATTCATCAACAGCGGAACGGATAATTTCCAAATTTTTGGACCGAAATGGTTTTCCAAAATCAATACCAAACATTTCTTTTGATTCGGCAATTTGCATCCATGCGTCTTTCCACAAAAGGATCCGAAATATCGAATTCCCGAGTTTCATGCCTTCGGTCGATTCCTTTGAATCAACTTCCCTTTTTTTAACTTGAACCTGAGAAACCGGCTGGGGAATTGGTTCCGCAGGCGCCACGGGTTGAACCGCAACAACAACCGGCTTGTCTGGAACCTCTTCATTCGGGCTAAAAATCATGACCGTTTCCACTTGTTCCCGTTTCTTAAAGGTTGGTTTCTTGCTGTCAATTTCCTGCTGCGTTTCATTTAAAAATAGTTTGAGTTTATCAATCGCCAAAAGCCCTTGGGCCGGCCTGGATCCGGAAAAATGAAAAATATAAGCCGCAAAAATCATCAAGGCTAGCAGACTAACAAAAAAATATTTCATCCGCTTAGCCGGGGCAACAAAAAACGGCCATGTGACGAGTAATAAGACAACGGAAAGAAAATTCCCCAACATCACAGACCGCGAAGTATTAATAAATAATTCAAACGGCGTGCAAATAATAATTCCTAAGGCCATAAGCACACCAACTCGGCGGTCTTCATAAAGCATGGCTAATACAATCCCCAAATAAATCCTCGGCATCATCCAGTATTCATTAAACTTGACGTTAAAATAAAGCCACATCAATGCCGCGTAAAGAATAAGGACCATCCACTTGTTGAATAAACTCAACCGGAAACAAACAAAACTTAGCCATCCGAACAAAACATAATAAAACAATGCCGCATCTCTCAAAGCCAAAGGTCCCCAGTGCATATATCCCCACAGAGCTTTAAGAACAATAAATGTTACAAACAAACAAAACACCAAGTGCCATTGTTCCAAGACGATCTTGGCAAAAAAGGCTCTCACGATAAAGAAAATCAACAAACCAGCCAAAAGAAACTCGCCGACAAAAACCGGAAAATTTAAAAACGAAAATTGAAACGATTTCTCAGCAAAAAAACGCCCTTCGTACGTCATATACTTAACGCAGAACACACACAGGATCACAATGATCGTGTAATCAATCCATCGAACAATCTTTTCGGAATTCTTTACATTAAGAAGCATCATTAAGTCTTACTTGTTTTTTATCGGGATGAATTTTTATCCCATTCTGATCTTAGAATTTTCCGGCGTAAACTTGTCCTTAACTTTTCCCGGCCGATAACATAATAAACCAGAAGCGCCCACCATTTGACGTTCAATGGAAAACTCTTTAAAGAAAGCATGAATTCCCGGCGGCATTCTGATTGTTGACCTTTCACAAAATAACACTGGGCGTTTCTCAGATGAAATTCGCTATAAGCGGTTCGTTTAACCCACTGGCTTTCCGACGGATGACCTTTAAAAAAACGGTCCAGCACCCATTGTTCTTCCCGTTTCGTCCGTTCCAGATCATTAAAACAAGAATTCGATATAATCGAATACCGCGACAGGGGCTCATCAATATAACCGACTTTAAATTTCTTGGAAATCCGCAGCCATAAATCCCAGTCTCCCGGGGGAAACAGCGATTCTTCGTACCCCCCGCAACTGTCATAACATTCGCGCCGGAAAAAGTTGGTTGGATTGGCGATAAAATTTCCTTTGAGCAATTGGCGGCTGATCCAGCCGGTATAACGGCTCTTCGGATGCTGATAGCGTTCAATCTCCCGATCTTGGCTGTCGACTAAATAAGTATCCGTATGAACAAAACCGAAATCAGGGTTGTCTTGTAGAAACTTTAAAGACTTTTCCACCTTATCCGGCATATACGTATCATCGCTGTCAAGTAACGCGATAAAGGCCCCGCTTGCTTGCCGTAAACCGGCATTGCGCGCGCTGCAGACACCGCCATTGGCTTTATAAACATATTTGATTTTATTGAAGTACGGCTCAAGAAGCTGTTTGGTATTATCGGTTGAACCATCATCCACGACGATGATTTCAAGATTCTGATAGGTCTGATTTAAAACACTTTCAACAGCACGGAGGACAAGCTTCGCCATGTTATAGCTTGGAATGATGATGCTCACCAAAGGATTCGACGCAGTTGTCACGCTTGACGCCTGATTTCTTTTCACTGTTAATAGTTCTTCTGCCATTGGATGAATTACGCCGCGATTAATATTTTAACGTGAGTTCGATGTAATCCTGGCTCAAGTGTGAGGGTTGGGATGGACGTGAATTGAGACCTACACAATTTCTTTAGAGACTTATTAGAGAAATTGCGCGCGGTCTCGTTGAACGGAATCACAATCCTCACACTTGAGCGATACGCATATAGGAGAGATTCCATTTATTGACGTC
>JAHFGF010000183.1 GCA_023247595.1 Candidatus Omnitrophota bacterium | reverse complement strand
CGGAAGCATGGCAGGCCTTTAAGGACAGGCTTAAGCTTTCGCAAAAGGATCTCGATCAGGCGGCGCTTTTAAATCTTCAATCTCCGGAACCGTACATCGCGCTTATGTTAACGTTTCAAGGATTAAGCATGCCTTTACAAATTGAGGAAAGTTTTCAGAAAGCCATTGCCTTAGACCCGGAACACTACATTGCCTACCATAGGATGCTCATCGCCAAAATGGAAAAATGGTTTGGCAGTAATGCGGACATGTTTGCGTTTGCCGAGAAAATTTATAACGAACATAAAGAGAATCCACCGTTTGCCGAGTTATTGTTGGAATCTCACGCGGAAGCAGCGTCCAGATACGCTTTAAAAACAGGAAACAAGACAGATGCTTATTTTAAGCTTCCGGGGAACTACGAGAAAACCCAGGAAATGTTAACCGAGATGTTTCGGGTCAATCCGTTATCGAGAATGGCGCGTACCTGGGCGGCAAAAATTGATTATCTGGCGTATAAAAACCAATCAGCATTTGAGCATATGAAGGCGTTAGGGAATGATTTCGATGACAGCGTTTGGGACCGCGCATCTTATATGAAAGCAAAATCATGGTTGGAACGGCAGCATGCCAAGGGGGCATTTTAAATGAACAAGATTACAGTAATGATGTTTATTGTTTTTTTGTTTTCACCTGTTTATGCCTGGAGCCAATCCGTCACATGCGAACAGCTTAAAAGCCAATATGAACCGCAATCATCTCCGGAGGAAACGTATCACTTGGAACTTGAGATGATGAAACAGGGCGCGTATTGTCATGACCTTGCCATCTTCGACGGGAAATGGCAGGCCCGGGCTTCCAAGAATGCTTATGGCGATAATTACAAAACGATCGCGGGATATTTTGATGTGACGAGCGAAGTATATCAGGAGGGGAAGTACGCTATTATTTATTACTCTGAGAATAAAACGTTGGGGCCGGTCTTCTTATATAGAGAAAAAGGCAAGTGGATATTAGACCGCAGCAGCGTCAATGAGTATATCCATTACGAGGACACATGGTTGGCTTATGACGGAAATTATCCTTATTTAGATCTGATCAAGAAAGTATTTACTCTCGAAGAACGTGTCACGGCCAAGGGGCAGAAGGTGTTTAAGGTCCAATAATTGCGGCGCAGTCGCGACGAAGATAATGTGGAAATTAATAGAAATAGAGAAATTAGGAAACTTGTTGATGTTCGATATAAAAAATATTGTTAGAAGTTTTTCTGCCAATTTCTTAATTTCGCGAGCGAAGCGAGTACATTTCAATTAATTTCATTGATCGTCTTTTTGTTTGCGGTAAGGTTTCGTACCACTTACCACTGATTTGCTATCAATACGCTATACCACTTCGAAAGGTCTTTAGTATGCACATTGCTCTCTTAGGCACCGGCATCATGGGTACGCCCATGGCAGAACGTTTGATCGAAGGCGGCCATACGGTTGCGGTTTTTAACCGCACGTCGGAGAAAATGAAACCTTTGGTCGCTTTAGGCGCGCATGCTTTTTCCAGCGCCTCTCAGGCCGTTAAGGCGTCGGACGCGGTCATTGTGATGTTGTCGGATTTTAAAGCAATCAATGATGTTTTGTTTGGACTGCCCCGCGTGTCGTTTAGAAACCGAACCATCATCCAGATGAGCACGATTGCCCCCGAAGAAAGTTTGCGTTTGGCTAAAAGAATCAGCCGCCTCGGCGGAACTTATTTTGAATGTCCTGTTTTGGGCAGTAAAGAAGAGGCGAAAAACGGAACGCTTATTTTGATGTTTGGAGGAACCAAAGAACTTCTTGAACGTTGGACAGGCATTTTAACGGTCCTTGGAAAAGCGCCGCTTTATATCGGGGACGTGGGCAGTGCCTCGGGAATGAAACTCGCGCTTAACCAATTGATCGCCGGATTAGGGGCGGCGTTCAGTCTTTCGCTGGCCTTTGTGGAAGGCTCAGGGGTTAATCGCGATTTATTTATGGAAATCGTGCGCAAAAGCGCTTTGTTCGCGCCCATGTTTGACAAAAAGTGGGATCGATTAGTGAACCGTAATTACGCGGGCCCTAATTTCCCGACGAAGCTTTTGCTTAAAGATGTGAATCTTTTTCTCAAAGAAGCAAAGCGTCTGAAGTTGTCGGTTGAGTCATTGGTTGGTATCCGACGGGTTTTGGAGGTTGCCATCAAAACCGGCTACGCGGACGTGGATTATATTTCCATCATTGAATCGATGCGGAATAATCGTTAAAAAGGAAAGGAATGCATATGCTGAAATTTGGGATTTTGACGATGACATTGGTTTTATTGACGGCCTGTTCGAAATCAGGAGAGTCAGAGCAAAAAGTTCAACAGGGCCGCAAAGTTTATTTTAACCGCGTTCAATTAAGCGAACAGCAGCTGCAGTCTTTAGAAAGCATGCTTCAAACTAAAGTTCAAGACGGGAAATACTGGTATGACAAAATGTGCGGAGCCTGGGGCGTTGAAGGCGGCCCGACGGCGGGTTTCGTGTATCCTGGATTGGAACTCCCTGGTCCGATGCCCGTGAATATTTCCGGCGGCGGCACAGGTGTTTTTATTAACGGCAGGGAAGTTCATCAATTGGATAAAAAAGGGTTGGAACAGCTTTTTGGTTCCGCGCCGGCGGGCCGGTACTGGCTTGATGCCCAGGGCAATATGGGACCCGAAGGCGGCATGCCGGTGGTTAATTTGGTTATGGCTATTCAGCAGGCCCAAAGCCGTCAAGGCGGCGGTTCGGTGACTCACGGTTACGGCGGCACCGGCGCGCGCGGGACGTTGGGCAGCGACGGAGAAGGCGGTTCCATTTATTCCGGAACCGATGCTTCCGGCAAATCGGTGTTTTGGTTTCCGGGGATGTGATTTAAAAGGTGAAGTGCTGTTAGGTTCCGTTTATCAAAAGAAGGATTTTATGAGCCAGGAGAAAAGAAGCATCAAACGCACGTTGATTGTCATGAGCATTATTCTGCCGATCATCATCTGGCTTGTCATGTTTTCTATTCAGAAACATAATGCGTCTGGGCAGCGGTCTCAACAATGTCAGGTTGATTGTTCCAAAAAAGGTAATTCCGGTTATGAGTTTAAATGGGATATCTTTTCCGGACCGGTGTGCGCATGCATTCCATGAATTTTTCGGTAATAAGAAAGGCAATGACGTGAATACTTTGAACATGTGCGCAATGGTGCTTTTGTTAACTGTAACCCCATTATGGGCGGGGGCGCAATCGCGCAATGTGCATTCTTTTGTAATGACAGACATCGACGGCAAGGAAGTCAATTTCGCTGTCTATAAAGGAAAAATTCTTCTGGTCGTTAATACGGCCTCGCACTGCGGTTATACCGGGCAATATGCCGGTTTAGAAAAATTGTATGAAACTTATAAAGATAAAGATTTTGTAGTTTTGGCTTTTCCTGCAAATAATTTTTTGGGTCAGGAGCCGGGAAGTAACGAAGCCATTAAAAAATTCTGCAG
>JAHFGF010000037.1 GCA_023247595.1 Candidatus Omnitrophota bacterium | reverse complement strand
TAATATTTTTTCCGTTGTAGCTATATTTCCCGTCTTTATAAAACGACGATGACGCGGCATCAAGCGCGATAAAGATTTCCTTGCCCGGCTTGTATCCTGCTTTTTCGATGGCTTGGATGATGACGTCCAAACCTTCTTCGTTGCTGCCTAAATTCGGCGCGAAACCGCCTTCATCACCGACGGAAGTGGCCAAATGGCGGTCATGCAAAATGCCCTTAAGCGTATGGAACACTTCGCAGGCCATTTGCATGGCACGGGAAAATGTCGGGGCGCCTATCGGCATAATCATAAATTCCTGTACGTCTAAATTGTTGTCGGCGTGAAGACCGCCGTTGATGATGTTCATGAGAGGAACCGGAAGGATATTCGCGTTATTGCCGCCGATGTAGCGGTAAAGCGGCTGTTTCTTTTCAATGGCCGCGGCCTTGGCAACGGCCATGGATACGCCTAAAAGCGCGTTCGCGCCGAGCTTCCCTTTATTTTCGGTGCCGTCCAAAGCGATTGTGATTTTATCGATTGCCTTGTAATCCGCTTCCTTGCCTTTGACAGCTTTGGCAATGACGGTGTTAACATTGGCAACCGCCGTTAAAACACCTTTACCTTTATAACGGCTTTTGTCCCCGTCGCGCAGCTCAATGGCTTCGTGCTCGCCGGTGGAAGCGCCCGACGGAACAGCGGCGCGGCCTAGAATGCCTGAAGATAAAATGACGTCGACCTCAACGGTGGGATTTCCGCGGGAATCAATGATTTCGCGGGCCTTGATAGATTTGATTTTTGACATTTTGAAATTCCTTATTGGGGATGACACGCATGGGGACGAATTACACGGAAATCTGTGTCATCAGTTTTAAATCCGTGTAATTATTTTTAATTCAATAATGGTTCCCAAATTAACATAGTTAAAATTTAAAGTCAAACATAATTCCGAAGCTGTTTTTCATTTTTTAGACAAATAAGCAAAAAATTATCAAACTTTATCCCAGCAAAATATGGACGGTCAAAATTTTTATGTTATACTGTCACTGAATTAAAATCCTTATAACCCTCAATCTCCGTTGACTTTAACCTATGAAAAAAAATAAATTTCTCGCCTATCTTCGATACAACTGGAAACAAGTCTTACTGATCGGCATTGCCACCCTGATTGTCAGCGTTATCCTGTCCTTCCTCTATATGGCGCTGACGAATTTCAGCAACCTTGAATCGTTCAGCCGCAAACAAATGATGGCCCAGATGGGCCTTTTTCTTCTCATCGGGATCATGCAGGCCTTTATCTTTTTTCCTCTGAACATCCTCGCCTATTATTTCATGTTCATGGGCGGCGGCATGGCCAAATATCTCGGCGGTGATCCGGCAACGCGGGCCAAATCAGACGTCAAATGGTCGGATGTCATCGGCATGGAAGAAGCCAAACGCGACGCGTGGGAAATTGTCCAGCTTTTAAAAGACAGCCAGAAAGTCAAAGCCATCGGCGGCTCTATGATCAAAGGGGTCCTCATGTTCGGGCCTCCCGGCTGCGGCAAAACCTATTTAGCCAAGGCCATCGCCAATGAAGCCGGCCTTCCCTTCCTTTCTGCCGTCGGTAGCGAATTCGTCGGGATGATTGTCGGTTTAGGCGCGGCAAAAATGAAACTACTCTTTCAAAACGCCCGAAAATTAGCCGAAATAGAAGGCGGATGCATCATTTTTATCGACGAGATTGATTCCTTTGCCACCCCCCGCCAGGAAGAACGCGGATATGGCGGCGCCACCAGCCATAACGCGACCGTCAACCAATTCCTCACCGAGTTAGACGGCCTGCGCAAAAAAGAAAACAACATCTGCGTCATGGCGGCCACCAATACGGAACCGGAACAGCTGGACTCCGCCATCATGCGCTCAGGGCGTTTCGACCGAAAAATTTACGTTCGAAAACCAACGGCTAAAGACCGTGTGGCCATCATTCAATATTACCTCGCCAAAATCAAAGCATCGTCGGACATCGACATCACAGGGCTTTCTGAAAAATGCCAATCCTTTTCTCCGGCGGATATCAGCAATATGATCCGCGAGGCCAGCTTGCTGGCTTTGCGTGAACGGCGCGACACCGTGACCAACCAGGATTTGGCCCAGGCCATGGAAGAAATCATGGTCACAATCGAAAAAACCGGCCAAGAGGAAAAAATCCTCTCTTCAAAAACAAATGTCCGCTGGGAAGATTTGATCGGCATGGAAGAAACCAAAAAAGACGCCTGGGAAATAGTCGATTTGCTGCGGGATCGTCAAAAACTCCACGCGGTCGGCGGGCAGATCATCAAAGGCGTCATGCTCATCGGCCCTCCCGGCTGCGGCAAAACCTATCTTGCTAAAGCCATCGCCACCGAATCCGGATTTCCTTTTATTGCCGTGACAGGAACTGATTTCGTAACTCAGCTCTGGTCGGGAACAGGGATTATACGCCTTAAAAAAGTTTTTAAAGAAGCCCGTGAAGTGGCAAAATCCGAAGGTGGCTGCATCATTTTTATCGACGAGATCGACGCCTTTGTCCGCCCGCGCGATCCCAGCCCCTTTAGCAACGCGCGCAACAGCGACACCTCTTCCATTAATGAATTCTTGACCGAATTAGACGGGCTCAAAGGGCAAAATAAAAACATCATTGTCATTGCCGCCACCAACATTCCGGAAGATAAACTCGACTCCGCGGTTATGCGCTCGGGACGTTTCGACCGCAAGATTTATTTTCAACGTCCGTCGGCCAAAGAACGCGAAGCGCTCCTCAAATATTACATTGCTAAAATCAAATCAGACGAAACTGTCGATTTGGCCCTGCTTGCCGAAAAGGCCAAAGGTTTTACCGCGGCTGACATCAACAACATGGTTCGTGAATCCGGCCTTTTGGCTATGCGCGAAAGCCGGGAGATCGTATCCCAAGCAGACCTTATTAAAGCGCTTGACCGCGTTATGATCTCCGTCGAATCCCAGGGAGAAAACAAAATCCTCGGCGGAAAAGTCAATGTTAAATGGGATGAGATCATCGGCATGGAAGACGCCAAGGCTGAGGCCTGGGAAATTGTCAAACTGCTCAAAGACCGCAACCTCCTCAAAGCCGTCGGCGGCCGCATTGTTAAAGGTGTTGTCATGTTCGGTCCGCCGGGATGCGGAAAAACCTATTTAGCCAAGGCCATGGCCACTGAAGCGGGATTTCCTTTTATATCCGCCACAGGAAGCGACTTGGTCGGCATTTATGTCGGCGAAGGTTCTCACAAGATGAAAGAAATTTTTAAAGAAGCGCGCTCGCTTGCCAAATCCGAAGGCGGATGCATCATTTTCTTCGACGAGATTGATTCTTTCGCCACGCCCCGTTCATCGGATCACCGATTTGGCGGCGGCACCATCTCCCACAACGCCACGGTCAACCAATTTTTAACGGAACTCGACGGGCTCAGGCAAGTTGAAAATAATATTGTCGTCTTGGGCGCCACCAACGTTTCTGAAAATCAGCTCGATCCGGCAATCCTTCGCGCCGGACGGCTTGAACGTAAAATACACATCAGCCGGCCCAACGTGCAGGAACGCAAAGAATTGTTTAAATTTTATTTATCCAAGGTCAATTGCGATCCAGCGGTTGATCCCGACCGCCTGGCCAGAACCACCGTTGACTTCACTCCTTCTGACATTGATAACATGATCCGTGAAGCCGGCCTTATCGCCATGCGTGAAAACCGCGACCAAATCACTTACAAAGACCTTTCCGAATCCTATGACCGCATCACCATGGGGGCGGTAACAAATACCAAATACAACAAACCGTCGCTCAGAAAAACCGCCTATCATGAAGCCGGGCACGCCATTGTCCAATACCTCTGCCATCCGAGCCGGGAAGTGGTTAAGGCCACCATCCGTCCCCGACGAGGAAGCCTGGGATTCATTTACGGCCGCGACATTGAAGAACTCGCGCAGAATTCGCCCAGCCGCGAACAATGGCTGGCTGAAATCAAAATCTGCATGGCCGGCTATGTCGCTGAAAAACTTGTCTTGGGAACAACCGCGTCCGGCGTCGGCGGCGGGCCGGGCAGTGATTTTCATTCCGCCATGAAATATGCTTCCTTTATGGTTTGGAGTTTAGGGATGGGGCCTTCGGGTTTAATCGGAGATTTCACCGCGCTCAAATCCCTGGACGGTAATCTTAATATTTCCGAAAAAACTAAAGAAATCCTCGACCATGATTCACAAAACATTCTTCAAGATTGCCTCAAGGCGACAACCGAAATTCTAAAGAATCACCGCGAGGTCCTTGAAACATTTGCCCAAGACCTTCTGAAAAAGGGCGACCTTGAGTTCGACGACATTAAAGCGATCTTTAACCAATACGGCCTTAAGCCCGAGGCTCAAATAACAGACGGACAAAACACTTAAACCACCTTACTCTTATGCTGAAGCTCTCCCGCCCAATCTTTAGCTTTCTTATCATCCTGGCTTTACTCGCGCCCGGCTGTAAGAATAAACTGCCCAGCCACCGCTACTCCCAGTCGGACGCGGAAAAAAAATTTCTGAAAATCTGCCGGGAAGAAAACAAACTGCCGGTGCAATTATTTCCAATTGAAAACACCATTTGGATTTATCTTCCCATGACGGAAGACCTGATTGATTACCACGGAACCCAAAAGGACGACGAGGCCAAAAGCAAAAAGCAATTTACCATCAGCACCTTTGAAGGCGATTACAAAAACGCCCAGTACCGCTTCCTGATGGACATCACCGACGGCATTAAAACATCCAAAGAACCTGGATACAAATCGGATGCTACCGAGGCCTTTATTAAAAACAGGCTCGCCATCTACGGCGCAATCATGGAAGCCTTCTTTGATATCAACGAACTGCCCGGCGACCGGCATTTCGTTGACCGCGCCCGGGATGACAAACGCCAGCACATGTTGGACAGCCACATCCCCAAAGAAAAATCCCCTGAATTCATAGTGGTTGTCGTCGCCAACACCAAAAAAGGGCTCGCTTATAAAACCGTGTTAAACCTCAACGATTACAAACTTTACCGCTCAGAAGTTCTCACGTCGGATGAATACAGCTTGCGCGAAATCAGCGAACTCTACGGCGATCAGAAATTGGTGAAGGACACAGAAGGCAAAAGTCTGGAGATCAAACCCATCACTTGGTCATGGTTTTACATTGAACAAATTAAAAACAGGGTCAATTTTAAATTTACGCGCAGTGATTTTCCGCCGGATAAAGACTTAATTCTTGAGATTGCCTCAATTATCGCGGAGACATTTAGATTTTATGAATACGTGGATTACAACAATGTCCTGATTAAAGACCTGCGGGACAACACCTCTTATAATTTCGACCGGCCGCAAATTTCCACATTCGCCGAGAACGCCGGCAAAGCCGCCATGCCTAACATCCGCACGCAGTATATCTCGGGAACAAACCAAAATTCCCCGTAATACGTTTAACCTATCTTGACTGTCCGTCCCTGGACTTTAATTTTCCCGGCGGCATAAAGCCCAATCACCTTTGGATAAATGCGGTGTTCCGCCTTATGAATCCGTTCTTCCAGTTTCGCGAGCGTATCCTTGGGCTTAATGTCAACCGCTTCCTGCGCGATGACAGCGCCGTTATCGATTTCTTCGTCGACAAAATGGACTGTGATACCGGTAACCTTGACGCCTAAATCAAACGCGTCGCGGATGGCGCGCGCGCCTTTAAACGCGGGCAACAGCGCCGGATGCACATTTAAAATCTTATTTGGAAACGCCTGAATAAACGGCGCGGATAAAATCCGCATAAATCCCGCCAGCACAACAAAATCAATCTCTGCCTCTTTTAAACACTTAAGAAGCGCGCGGTCAAACGACACGCGGTCTGAGAAATCTTTGGGATTAATAAACACCGCCGGAACTCCGGCCTTGCGCGCGCGAACAAGGGCATACGCGTCCTGCTTATCTGAAATCACAACAGCCAGCTTGGCCTTGATGGCCTTTGACTTGACCGCCTTGATGATTGCCTGCACATTGCTTCCGTTGCCGGACGCTAAAACCGCAAAATTCATAATCGCCTCCATTGCCGTCTAAATTACCGTCATTGCGAGGCCGCAGGCCGAAGCAATCTAATACGCGAATAAGATTGCTTCGCCTCACAAAAACCGTTCGGCTCGCAATGACAAAGAATTTATGTCTTAAATAAGAAGACCATCAATAAATACTCGTTTGTTTAAACAAGTATCCATCGCCTTATACAGTTAAACATAGGTTACTGGTTGATATCCTTAACATCCTTATATTTGATTAATCCAATTAACCCGACGATACAAAAGACAATGCCAACGCCGATTAAGATCCACATCCGCCCCACATGACGCGATAAAAAGGAGCTGGAAAACATCGCAAGCAAAAACGCCAGGTGCATGACCACTTCAAGGCTGGCAAAAACTTTCCCGCGCATTTCCGCTGAACAGACGAAATGCACAATCGTGTTGGAGGCAATCACAATGGGTCCGACGACAAAACCTAAAATCCCCGCCAGCGCCATCCCCACCCAGCGGTTCTGGGAAGTGGCCACAACAAAAGCGAAGACCGCCATCATGATACCGCCTAAAATCAGGCAGAAAAAAATCGACTGAAACCGCGAAACCTTTTTCCCCCACTGCGCGTAGGCCACGCTTCCCAAAAACAAACCCACGCCGAGGGCGACCGCCAGATATCCCAGGTCTTTGGTAACCGTTTTAAAAGTTTCCTGGACGAAAACAATGATGACCACATAAATGGAGCCGGCCGCCATAAATAAAATGGTCATGATATAAACAATGAACAGAATATCTTTCTGGCTGACAATGTAATCAATCCCCTCTTTAACCTCGACGAAGACAGACTTTTTGATTGCCGTAAACATTTCTTTGCCGGTTGATAACATGCCGGTCCTGCTTAAACGCACGCCCTTTAACCTTGTGATGGAAAAAACGATGAGCCCGGAAACAAAAAATGTCGCGGAGTCCCATAAAAATCCGCCCTTGGGCCCGTGCCATTCCACAATCAATCCGCCGAATAACGCGCCCAATACAAAGGCAATCATGCCTGTCACCGAAACTAACGAATTGGCCACATGCAGATCGCCCTCGTGAACAATGTCAGGAATAAACGACATCTTGGCCGGAACATAAAAACGGCTGAGGCAAAAAACCAAAAAGACCGCGGCATAAACCGGAAGCATGGAGCGCATATCAATTAAGAACAACGCAATGCACAGCACAATGGCTCCGCGGATAAAATCACAGACGCACAAGGTTGTCCTTCTGTCCCAGCGGTCCACATAGACGCCGGCAATCGGCCCGACGACAAAAACCGGGATGATGGTAAAAGTCAACAGCTTGGCCAATTCCACCGGAGACCCCGGATGTTTAACCGCCACAAGGCCGACCAAGGCCATCTGGTTGACACGATCCCCAAATTGGGAGACAAGCTGTGCCAGCCAGAAACGGATAAACCCGCGATTACGTGATAGGAAACTAAGCATATCTGATTTTAAATTTTTAATGAGGTCTCTTTTGAGAGTCCAAGATCTTAAGAGACAGTTTTAAATTTTCCTGTAAGATTTCCGCAAACGGCCCGGGATTTGTGACGGAACGGTAAACGGCAATCCCTTCTTCAAATCTTCCCTGATCGCATAAAACTTTTCCCAGCGCGATTCGCGCGCGGATATTCCACGGGTCAACGGCCGTCGCTGTCCGGAAATGATGTTCCGCCGGCTGAAACAAACCGCGGCGGACATAATTCATCCCAAGCGAATATTGCACTCTGGAATTATTCGGCTGCATCGCGATCGAACGTTTGAGCATGGACAATTCATTGCCGGCATAAACCGCCTGCTGGATCGTGGTCAAATAAAAGAAAATTATAACGCCCGCGACCGCCATACCCGCAACCGGAGGAGAACACCATTTCTTATCCTTGTTCATTTGCCACAAATGCCTGACACCGACGACCAGAAGGGTCAGCATCGCCACCGACGGAACATACAAAAAATGTTCTGCCAACGAAATATAACCGGGCTGCACGCCCAACGAAGTAACAATCTGCGACACCGGGGCGAAATCAATCAAAAACCACGCGATGAGAAATAAAATCGTTCCTCCCGCCGCATGACGATTATGCCATATCATCCACAAAACCGAAATCCAAAAGATTACCGTCAAGATGAGCTCCGGCTGGCTGAAATTTAAAAAGACCGCGCGCGAGCGGTCAAAATACAAGTCCACCGGAAAAACAAACAGCCGTAAAAAAGTGATGCATCCCCTGGCAAAACTTAAAAACCCAAGCGTTAACGCGTCCCCTGACCCCCAGGCAAAAAGCTGGGTAATCCCCAACTGCTGACGCAGGGATAAAAACCCCGCCACAAGCAAAAAAAACGGCGCCAAAGAAAACCACGGCCGTGGGTTTGCGCTTTTTTCTTCGCGATTAAAAAATATATACAAAGTTAAAACAACGGGAAGGACCGCCGAGGATTCTTTTGAAAACATGGCCAGAATAAAACTGACCAGCGATCCTACTAGAAAAATTCTTTGGCGGCTTTTGTAAAAATCTAAAAACAAAATCATAGACGAGAAAACAAACAGCGCGCTTAATAAAATCGCCCGTCCCGAAATGTTGGACACCGCCTCCCACTGAACCGGATGCACGGCAAAAAGCAAGGCCGCCCAAAAAGCAGTGTTGCGGCAATTAAATAAACGGCGGATAAGGGCAAACACGCAAAGACTGTTTAAAATGTGCAGGATGACATTGTCCAGATTAAACCAGAACGCGTCTAATTTAAAGAAGGCATATTCCGCCATATAACTGGCGGTCACCAGCGGCCGGTAATACGAACGGTCACCAAAAAAAGAACCTGTAAATACTTTGGGAAGGTTTTGAAAACCGCGGATGTCCTGATTCTCGACTATAGTTGTGGCATCATCCATACTGCGAAACGGCGCGCGCAGCATAAAGGAATAAGCCGCCAGCACAAGCACGGCGTATAGCGCGACAACAGGCAACGGATGGCGCATCATTCGGTTTAAAAAATCCATGGCGGACAAATCTTCTCCCTCATAGTCATGCCGTATGTCTAATTCTCCTACGAAAATAGTACTTGATCAGGAAAGTTTTGAGTAGTTGATTCTCTAGTAATTTGGCTTAAGACTTACGAAATTTATTTAGGAAGGCCTCATAGATTGTTGGCTTGAGATTGTTTCACACCCAACGCGCTGTGATTATTTTTTTCAAAGATGGGAAAATTTAAAAAGCCGACGAGAGGATTTGAACCTCCGGCCTGCTGATTACGAATCAGCTGCTCTACCAACTGAGCTACGTCAGCACAAAATTTTAACGCGCAATTAACCAAAGCCCGTCCAATCAAATGTTTGACGGGTTAAGCGTCTTTTATAGCGAACTTTTGTATCACGGTCAAGGGTATTTTGGCGGGACATACAACATGCCTGAAATCCGGCTTTGCCAAAGGTAAAGCCTTACTGTTTGACGAGAGGCTTCCACAATTGGTGCCAATTCGAACTTACGAAAAACCGCGCAATATGCGTTATTAACCTCCAACCCGCAGGGTTGGAAAACTTTTATGGGGTTCCGAAATGGACACTCCTCAAACTTCAGAACACGAAATGCTTCAATTACTCGTTATATTTTATGGATCTCCACGGGCATGCCCATGGCACCAATTTTTTTCGCCCGTGAGGCGGCCTGTCCTGCACAGGACAGGCACAGGGAATCCTGAGAGAAGCGAATCGAAGGATCCACACGTGTCCGGTAAAATTTGTAATTATTGTGGCTATCGTCATTGCGAGTCCCGAAGCAATCCTTATAAGATTACTTCGCCCTACGGGCTCGTAATGACACCTATGGACATAAGCTCTAAATGTACACAATTATCGACGGCAACTATTTTTTTACCGGACAGCTGTGACAATAATCTTTACTGGTTTTATAAAATTCTTGAACGCTTAGAGGAATTTCCATATGCAGAGAATTTTTCTGTTCGTTCCGAAGGCCGACGGATTTTCAAATAAGGGTCGCTGGCCGACAGGCCAGGGAAGAAAGTTTGAACCTTTTTACTCGCCTCTTTTTAGAACAACATAAGGATCCATTAAAAACTCCTCTAACCCTATCCATCTGCTTCTATCTATTTCCCGAGATCCTTGACGATAACAAATAGTCATTACTTTCTGAGGCTTGAACCTGCGTTCAAACTCACTAAAAGACGCCGGAACCTTTTCCGCATTAGTTTTCACTTCAATTCCAATGGTCTCCTTCCCCACTTTAAGCGCATAATCCATCTCATGCTGACGTTCCCTCCAATAAAAGACCTGACCGCCAACCTGTTCCGCAAGATAATATAAACGCGCTCCGACGACATTCTCAACGCATCTTCCCCAATGAATCGTGTCCTTTTTGGCTGACTTAAAATCTAATCCCGACATCGCTGATATAATGCCATTATCCAAAATAACAATTTTTGGAATGGAACCCCGCTGGCGAATCATTGATCCGGAAAGCCTTTCGAGATTGACCATCAAGAAAGCCTTAGATAAAAGTCCAAGATAAGTCGCAATGGTTGTCGTGTTTCCGGCATCCTGCAAAGACCCCATCATTTTTTGATAGCTGAGAATCTGTGCCGGCGATGCCGCGGCCAAACCAAAAGTTTGTCGTAATAATGCCGGTTTAGTGACTGTCGCCATTAATAATACATCTTTAGACAGGACTGTTTCTATCAATGAACCACGGAAGAAATTCCTCCAACGCGTCTCATCCTGATACATAGCCAGCGCGCCAGGATATCCCCCAAAATACAAATATTCATCGAGATCAATCTTAAAATACTGCCGGCATTCTCCATAAGACCACTGAAAATGTCTATGCAGCTCAAACCTTCCCGCCAAACTTTCCGTCAACCCTTTTTGAACTAACAACGCCGATGATCCCAACAGGATTACACGCAACGCAATATTTTTTCGCCTATCTTCATCATACAAAGCCTTAACCGCTTCACTCCATCGAGGGATCTTCTGTATCTCATCAAGAATCAACAGTCCCGGCCTTTTCTTTCCAGCTAAGTCCTCTCTGGCTTTCTCCCACTTGACACGGATCCAATCAGAAGAAGGCGAATCGGGAGAATCTGCGCTCTCAAATATCTTAACGCCGCTCCAATGATCAAAAATCTGCAAAGCCAATGTTGTTTTACCAACTTGACGCGGCCCAACCACTGCCTGAATCAAATTCGGCACCCCTGCAAATTATTCCAAAGGCTGTCATACAGATCTTGTCGAATAAAATTTTTCATGCCGATATATTCCCCCGGTCGCTCAACGCTGTCAACAAATTACTCAATCTAATGAGTAATTTGTAATACAACTGACCATCCAAAAGCAGATCGCCTTCTTTCAATTTCCCAATTTCAATCCATTTCCCCTGACTATAAAAACGATGATTCGGCGTTACTTTCAAATTGCCGTTAATGAGCAAATATTCTTTAGCGGATTCCCCATCAAACATCTCGGTCACTTTCGCGGAAGTCTTGGC